>WGSR01000306.1 GCA_014871545.1 Collinsella sp.
CTGTTGTAGTTGACCGGCCAGCAGTTCTCGCCGGCCTGTTTTGCCAGGCCCTCGACTTGCGCTGCATCGAGCTTGATGACGGCGCGCATGCCGCCGGGGTGACGCTCAGCCGCCGTGGCCATCAATGCCGCGCGCTCACACACGAGCTCAAAACCCGCTCGTGTATCGAATGCCCCCGCAAAGGTGAGTGCAGCGACCTCGCCCAGCGAGAATCCCGCACAGGCGGCAGGCACCACGCCGCGCTCGCGCAGGGCGACGGCAACAGCCAAGTCGTGCACGAACACGCAAGGCTGCGTGTTCTCGGTCTGTGAGAGCTCCTCTTTCGAGGCGCTCCGGCACTGTTCGCTCGTCCCCGGACGCACCTCGTCGGCAATGGCGAACACTTCGGCAGCCGCCGGCGATGCTTCGATAAGATCGACGCCCATCGCGGGATGCTGGGCACCCTGACCGGCAAACAGAAACGCTACGCTACCCATGCGAACGCACCCTTCAGGACATGCTCGGCGCCATCGACCAGATCGTCGACGATTTCGCGTGCGCTCTGACGTTCGTTGACCATTCCGGCAATCTGTCCGCACAAATACGAACCCTCTTCGTAATTACCGTCCTTTGCGGCTTTACGAAGCGCGCCCGTGCCCATGGCCCCGAGCTCCTCGGGGCTTGCGCCAGCCGCCTCGTTCTTGGCATACGCGTTGGTGAAGGGGCTCTTGAGGGCGCGAACCGGATGTCCCGTCGAGCGACCGGTCGCACGCGTCGACGTGTCGCCTGCCTTGAGCACCAGCTCTTTGTACTGTTCGGATACGGTGCACTCGTTTGCGACCAGAAAGCGTGTTCCCACCTGGACGCCGGCAGCGCCGAGCATAAAGGCGGCCGCCACACCGCGGCCATCGGCGATGCCGCCAGCCGCAACCACGGGAATATCGACCGCATCGACAACCTGCGGCACCAGTGCCATCGTCGAGGTCTCGCCAATATGGCCGCCTGATTCGGTACCCTCGGCAACCACGGCAGTGGCTCCACGACGCGCCACGAGGCGCGCCAGCGCCACCGAGGCAACGACCGGGATGACCTTGATGCCCGCCTCGTTCCACGCCTTCATGTACTTGGTGGGATTGCCGGCACCCGTCACGACGACCGGCACCCGCTCGTCAATCACGACCCGCGCGACCTCGTCGGCAAACGGGCTCATGAGCATGACGTTGACGCCAAAGGGCTTATCCGTCCTGGCGCGCAGCTCATGAATCTGGTCGCGCAGCCAGTTGGCGTCGGCGTTCATGGCCGCGATAATCCCTAAGCCGCCCGCCTCGGACACTGCGGACGCCAGCGAGGCGTCGGCGATCCAGGCCATACCGCCCTGGAACACGGGCTTTTCGATGCCGAGCAGATCGCAGAGAGGAGTCTTGAGCATCTCTACTTCTCCAATGCCGCCTCGACCGTATCGGCGAACTCGCCGACCGTCTTGGGGTTCTCCTCGGTATCGAGCTGGATGCCAAACTCGTCCTCAACGGCGACGAGGATCTCGACGGTGCCCAGACTGTCGAGACCAATCTCCTCGAGCGTGGACTCGGGCTTCATCTCGACGTCGTCAAGACCGGCGGTCTCGCGGATAACATCGCAAACGCGCTCGAAGGTCTTCTGATCTGCCATGGTAGTTCTCCTTTGTTTGTGCCCTAGGGGCGTTTTTATTTCCTATGTGCGACTACTTCCAACGAAGCAGATAGCCCCCTATATCCAGGCCGGCGCCAAATCCAACGAGGGCGATGGTGTCGCCCGCATTCAGTGCGTTGGTGCGCGCCAGCCGATCAAGCGCAAAGGGAATGCAGGCGCTCGAAATATTGCCGGTTTCACGCAACGTTCGGACCACACGGTCGTCCGGCACACCTAAGCGCTTGACCGCCTGGCTCAGGATTCGTTCGTTAGCCTGATGGAATACAAAATGAT
>WGSR01000307.1 GCA_014871545.1 Collinsella sp.
CGCTCGAGGGCGTCACGACTCCCGACTGCACCCGCACGTCGTGCACCGGCTGCGGGATCTGCCCCACGCTCCACGCCAAGAATGTATTGATGGGTGATCGCGCATGAGTGAGCGCCTGACCGACAACCCCTCGCTCTTTAGACTTCGTGTTCGCTATGGCAAGCGCGATCGCCTTAAGTACCTGGGCCATCTCGAAGTGATCCATACCATTGAGCGCATCGTGCGCCGTGCGGGACTTCCCTATGCCGTCACGCAGGGCTTTTCTCCGCACATGCGCGTGGGCTTCTCTTCGGCGCTACCGGTGGGTACGTCGTCGACCTGCGAGTGGTATGACCTGTTTATGACCGAGTTCGTGGCGCTCGACGAGGCGTTTGGGCGCCTGGCTGCGGCGTCTCCGGCCGATCTGGCGCCCATCGAGGCGGCGTACATCGACGTGCGCACGCCGGCGTTGACGGCGCAGCTCACGCGCCTGTCGTATCGCATCGACCTGCACTTGGATCCCGAGGCGCCCGTAAGCGCCGACGAGGTGCGTCGTGCGCTCGACACGCTGCGCGCGGACCATGGCATCGACTACGCGCGCGGAAAAAAGAGCAAGCGCTTGGATTTGGATCACACGCTCGTGGGCTATGAGCTCACGGCGGGGGAGCGCCCGGACCATTTGGTGCTCATGCTCGACACCCATGCCGACAACGAGGGCTCCATGCGTCCGGAAATTTTGCTTTCCGCTGCTGATGTTTTGTTGCAGGGCTTGACCCCGGGCGTGGATGCACCTATTGTTTCCACCGGTATGCAAGACCTCGTGACCATCTGCTCCTACGATGTCGAGCGGCAGAATCAAGCATGCGAGGACGACGAGGGCCGACTCGGCAGCCCCATACCTGTGCGAACTTGTGGATTTGCTCCACATACTCGTTGACGGGGGTATTTTCGCCTGCTACTATATTCGGCTGTTGCACTAACTGATGCATGAAGGGCAAGTAAACATGTACGCAATCGTTAACACGGGCGGCAAGCAGTACAAGGTCGCCACCGACGATGTCATCACCGTCGAGAAGATCGAGGGCAATGAGGGTGACAAGGTCACCCTGCCGGTTATCTTCCTCAACGATGGTAAGAAGATCGTCACCGATCCCGACAAGCTGGCCAAGGCCAAGGTTACCGCTCAGATCGTTGAGCAGTTCAAGGGCGAGAAGCAGCTGGTCTTCAAGTTCCACAAGCGCAAGCGCTATCGTCGTCTGAAGGGTCACCGTCAGCAGCTCACCAAGCTGAAGATCGTGAAGGTCCAGGCTACGTCCCGCGCCAAGAAGGCTGTCAAGGCAGAGGCCGAGGCTGTTGCCGAGGCTCCCGTCGCCGAGTAGATTACACTCGTAACGAAAGAGTAGGTATACACAATGGCACACAAAAAAGGACTCGGTTCCTCCCGTAATGGCCGTGACTCCCGCGGTCAGCGCCTTGGCACGAAGCGCTATGCCGGCCAGACGGTAACCACGGGCACGATTCTCGTCCGTCAGCACGGCACGCACATCCACCCGGGTGAGAACGTTGGCCGTGGTAAGGACGACACACTGTTCGCGCTGGTCGACGGTACCGTTGAGTTCCACAAGGGTATCAAGCACAGGGTCAGCGTACGCCCGCTCGCGAACGCGTAATTCACCCTTCATAGAGCACATATGTGGGAGGCACTTGAGTTTTAGGATTCAAGGGTCTCCCTCTTTTTGTAGGAGGCGATTCTGTTGTCACAGTTCACCGATATCAGCCGCATTAACGTGTGCGGCGGCGACGGCGGAGCCGGATGCATGTCGTTTAGGCGCGAGGCATTTGTCCCCAAGGGCGGCCCCGATGGCGGCGACGGCGGTCGTGGCGGCAATGTCGTCATCCAGGCCGATGCTCAGCTGTCTTCGCTGATCGATTACCGCTTTAAGCATCACTTTCG
>WGSR01000308.1 GCA_014871545.1 Collinsella sp.
GCTGTCGGCGCCGTTGGCGAACATAAAGTTCTCGAGCTCGTTGCGAACCTGCTTCTCGGTCATGCCGGGCTTAATAAAGCCGAGCATGTGCTGGAAGGCGGCGTCGGTGATCGACTGCGCATGGCGCATGAGCTCAATCTCCTCGGCGTCCTTGATGGCGCGCATCTTACGGATGTCGTCATGCATCAGCGGCAGCATGCAGGCGACGGAACGATCCTCCAGGCCACGTTGGATGCCCTGGTAGAAGTTAATCTGCATGTCATCCTCGACAGCGCAGACGCGGCACCTATTGGCCGCGATCTTGCCGGCGACCCAGCCGGGAATGGTGCCCTCGTCCATGTCGTAGACCCAGGGGCTGCCGGCGGGCGTGTTCTCCTCAAAGCTGTTGAGGTAGCGCGAGTCGGTGTGGAACAGGCACTGGTCAGCCGTAATAAACGCAGCGTGCGGGAACTCGAAGGTGTAGTCGAAGACGCCCTTCACGCCCGTAAGCCAACGAAGGTTGGCCTCGTCGCGCACCACGATGGCGTCGTAGCCACGCTCGGCCATCAGGGCACGGACACGCTCGATACGACCGGCAGGACCGGCAGCAAACTCAGACATGCAGATTCCTTTCTTGTTGTCTCTATATAGACGGAACGGGTCTCAACCGAACGACGGAATCGCATGCGATCCGCAACCGATTGAAAACCCGCCCCTCAACATGATACGAAAGACGATGGAAGTCAATAAATCTTAGAGAAGTTCTTTGCGAGAAGCCAAGTAGGCATGAGCATGGCGCTCAAGAACCTCGTCCTCGACGCTCGTTAGACGAATGGCGCCGAGTGCCGCGGGCAGCGGCAACATACTGCGGTTCGAGCGGGCGAACTGCTGCCTGCGGAACTCCTCGATAAACGCGGTGGGCTCCAGGTCGAAGGCAAGTTCCTCGATGCCAAAGTCCTCCAGGCAGTCATCGACCTCAAAGACGTAATCGATATCAAAGTCGCAGGCATCATGTGCTAGGCGCGCCTCAAAGCGCATGCCCTCGGATAACAGCTGATAGGCAGGGACCTGCGAAGCGGCATCGCCCAAGCAGGCGCGCAGGGTACGCTCCCCCGTCTTGCCAAAATCGAGCGCATGGCGAGCGCTCGGGTTCGTGGCCATCAGTACGTCCTTACGGGCAGTCTGAGACCATTGAACGGCATTGACGAGCGCGACCTCCTCGCCCGCGAGAATCTCGGGGACGGTCTCAGTAAACTGATTCCAGCGGGACTTACTGCTCGAAAGCATGGTGCCAACAAGCACCACAAAGCCGAGCTTGAGGTCCTCGGGGTCCGCCTCGCGAACAAGGTCGAGGTCACACACGACCAAGCCCGGTTCGGGACGGAACGCGATAGCGGGAAGCGCATTGGCAGACGAGGCGACGAGCGGCTTCATGGTCGTCGCGACCGTAAGCATGGCGTCGAAGGTCGTCGGCAACAGCGCGCACTCGGTTCGGCCGCACCACTGGTTGGCGCACCAGCTAACAACCGAGCAGGTTGCGGCATCGCCAACGGCGACAACCAGATCGTCGCAGGTAACGGCGTTGTCAGACAGGGCGCCAAAGATAGCATCAGCATCGGCCAGCGTGGCACCAGCAGGCGAAACCTCGAGGACTAGCGGCGACACGGCAAAACCGGCGTCGACCAGCGCATGCTCGACGACCTCACCAAAACGCTCGGTTGTGGCGTCGTTCCAAACCACCATCGCGCGCTTAGGCTTGCCCACAGCCGAGGCAAACATGCGCGACAGCTCCTCGAACGCGCCCAATCCGACGCGGACATCGACACTGCGGTTTTGGAAATTGATCAGTTGACGGCGAATCATAGCAGCCCACGCTCCAAAAGCATCTCGGCACAAAGGTAGGAAACGTCCTCGAAGGACTTGTTGCGAATATCAAGGGTAA
>WGSR01000309.1 GCA_014871545.1 Collinsella sp.
TGGATACAGATGAATTTTATTTAATAGGGACCTAGTTTTACTAAACAAAATCGAATGATGCTGATTGTACGAGCGGGCACATCGATCGACTATCAATCACGTTTACTCGGAAAAACCGAGTCGGTTTTTCCGAGTAAGATTGAAGGCGATCGAATGCGTCCTGCTGCGTTTGCGGTTGGATGCGTTTATCAAAAACGTGCCATGCGGATTGTTGGCGAAAAAGCGCCGTACCAAGCTCGAGGCAGAACTCGACTCCTCTGACGATATCTAATGTGTAATGGGCCGGCTCTGGGTATCCAGAACCAGCCCATTTTGATGTTCGATGAGCCGAGTCGGCGTTTCTCACAAAGGTAACTGAGAGCTAGTGAGGCTTATCAGAATTGACCTCATCGGCGGTGTCGTTTTCGAGCGCCGTGCGGCGGGCACTGTAGGCGACGAGGCCGGCACCAGCTGCGGCGAGTGCTGCTGCGGCTGCCGTAAGGGGAGCGTTGACATCGCCCGTGCCCGCAAGCGCGCCCGATTTTCTGGAGCGCTTGTTAGTGCCGTGGTCCTTGCCACTGCTGGAGCTGCTTCCGCCGGAGCCGCCGCCCTTGTCAGTACCGCCGCCACTCGAGTCGCCACCGCCGTCCGCCGTCATCGGTGCATCGTGAAGCCCCGTCGTATCCGCGCTGTCGCATACGCCGACCTGAACTTCTGAGCGTTCGCATGCCGCGTCGGGCACATGAAGCTCGTGCAGTACGGCGCCCAGCGCCGAGTTTGCGCCCGGTCGAATTTCCTCGAGCGTTACGGGATCGAGCGCCACCAGATTACGCGCTTTCGCATATAGCGTTACGCGTTTGCCCACCTCGTCGCTCCAGCTCTCCGGGATAGCAAAGCTCATGCGGAACTGTGCCGTGCAACCCGGTGCCAGCACGGCGTTGCCGTTGTCGGCTACCAGCGGGTGCGTTGCAAAACGTGTGCCCAGCGTCTCGAGCGCGTACTTCACGTGTGCCATGTCGTTGGCCGAAGCGTCCTCGGCAAGCTCCGGATCGTAGATCGAAGCCATGCGTGCGTTCACTCCGAATCCGATGGATGCGCTGGAGAACGGCTGGCTGGAGCCCTCTCGGTACAGATCGATCGTGCCGGCGGTCAGCAAGGTGTTGCCGTCGTTTCGCACCGTGACCATGAAGGATTCGCCTGCCGCTCCGGGCACCACCGCGCCCGAGGTGGCTACCGCGCCCGTCGGTGTCGCGCATGCCACCAGAGGCACTTCGATACCGTGTAGCTCTGCCTCGCTCTTCTCTGCACTCACAATGTGCGTGGCGAGCGCCGAGAGCATGCCGCCCGACGTTAAAAATGTCGTTATCTGATCGACGGGGTGGTCCAGCTCGCACATCACGAACGGCTCCGTGAACAGATCGCCTGCCAAGGTGCTGGCGAAGATGCGGAAGTGCTTGCCCATCACTGCTACCGGGTTGCCTTCTTCGTCGTAGGTTTGTCCCACCTTGCCATCGGTGTTCTCTACATAGAGCACGCACCTGCCGTTGTTGCTTACGCTAAACGATGCCGGGCCACAGCCTGCGGCACCCACGGGCTGCGTTGCAAATGCCGATGCGCCTCGCGTCCAAGTAATATGCTGCAGTTGTTCGTTGACGGTTGCCAAAAAGCCCGTGTGCTGCGGCCACGGCACCGCGTGGGGTACTGTGGCATCTGGCGACATAACGCCCCAGCCCGCGATGGACTGGCCGATCACAGCGTACGATGCGCAGCCACAACCGCCTGCAGTCTCGTATGCAACGGGCACCACCATTTTGCCGTTGATATTCTCGGGCGCGCCTAGCTCGATACTCGACGGCGCTTGCGGAAAGCGGAGGACCTGACGGAACGTGAGACTGTCGCCCAAATCATCCGACCACAGGGTAAAGCA
>WGSR01000031.1 GCA_014871545.1 Collinsella sp.
AAAGTCAGTATACACGAGGAATCGCAAAGTGCAAACAGAAAAGTTGGCATTTTTTAAAACGCTCGGCCGCGCTTGGCGTTGCAGTGGGGTTTGAGGTGCCAAAAAACGGCTTCCGACCAGCGTGGTTGATCAACTCAATTGTTCAAAAGGGGTATTTATAAGCGATTTGGCAATGAATTTAAAAATCTTTGGGTGGTGCTGTGGACCACTGGTATGCATTTTGCGACCACAGCCTTGTGCCCGTTGACCTGCGGCTTGGCTCAGCTTGTCCCCACGGCACCGTATCTTGTCCACAGATCTGTCAAGCTTTTGGTCGGCATTTGGTTGGAATGCGCATGAAACGTGGTGCGAGTATGGGCATATGTGGAGGTCATGAGGTTGTAGCTGCATATTCTTGCAGCCTGGGAGGTTGAAAGATATTATTACCAAGTCTTTTCCTGCTTCAGGCGCACCTTCACGACCTGAAGCCACATTTGCCCAGAGGAGGTGACAATATGAAGGCTTATGAACTGCTGTTCTTTGTTGACCCGTCGCTCGACCCCGAGACTCGTCTCGCTGTTATGAAGCGTATCGATACCACGATCGCTGAGGGCGCTGGCAAGGTCGACTCCGTTGACGAGTGGGGCAAGCGCAAGCTCGCCTACGAGATCAGCGACCTCACCGATGGTGACTACACCCTCATCAACTTCCACGCAGATCCTACCCAGATCGCCGAGCTTGATCGCGTCCTGCGCATCACCGACGCTGTGGTCCGCCACATGATCGTCCGTCGCGACGACCAGGAGTAAGACTGTCGTTTTGGACTGGGCTTGTGCCCCAAGAGGAAGTAGTGAGTTATGAGCATCAATCGAGTGAACATCACCGGTAACCTCACCCGCGATCCCGAGCTGCGCGCCACAGCCGGCGGAACCCAGGTTCTGTCCTTTGGCGTCGCCGTGAACGATCGTCGCCGCAACGCGCAGACTGGCGAGTGGGAGGACTATCCCAACTTTGTCGACTGCACCATGTTCGGCACCCGCGCCGAGGCCGTGAGCCGTTTCCTGGCAAAGGGAAACAAGGTCGCGATCGAGGGCAAGCTGCGCTACAGCTCTTGGGAGCGCGACGGCCAGCGCCGGAGCAAACTTGAGGTCATCGTCGATGAGATCGAGTTTATGAGCTCCCGTGGTGGCCAGGGTGGCTACGACCAGGGCGGTTACGCCCCCGCAGCTCCCGCGCCTGCAGCACGTCCTGCCGCGCCGGTGGCTACGCCGCCCGCGGTCGACGTCTACGATGAGGACATCCCGTTCTAAGGGTTGTTCACCTATTTTTGAGTGAGAGGCGGCTTCGGTTCGCCGAAGTTGCCAAATGAAAGGTATTTTGACATGGCTAATGATTTTTCTGCACGTCAGCCGCGTCGTAAGTACTGCCAGTTCTGCAAGGAGAACACTGAGTTCATCGACTATAAGGACACTCAGCTTCTCCGTAAGTACATGACCGACCGTGGCAAGATCAAGCCCCGTCGCGTCACTGGCGCTTGCACGCAGCATCAGCATGACATCGCCAACGCCATCAAGCGCGCCCGCGAGATGGCTCTCCTGCCGTACACCGTCCCCGTGGTTTCCTCTCGTGGCAACCGCGACCGCGGCTAAGAAGGGAGACGCATCATGAAGGTTATTCTTCTCGATGAGATCAAGGGCAAGGGCGGCGAGGGTGACGTCGTAGAGGTCGCTCAGGGTTACGCTGAGAACTTCCTGTTCCCCAAGAAGCTCGCTGTTGCCGCCACCAAGGGCAACCTCAAGCAGCTTGACGAGCGTCGCAACAACATCGCCAAGCGCGAGGCCGTCCGTCTGGCTACCGCCAACGAGACCAAGGCTGCCTTCGAGGGCAAGACGGTCACCGTTGACGTTAAGGTCGGCGACGAGGGCATCCTCTTTGGCTCCGTTACCGCCGCTATGATCGCTGACGCCATCAAGGCTCAGCTCGGTATGGACATCGACCGCAAGCGCGTCGAGCTCGGTAAGCCCATCAAGGTTGCCGGTGCCCACACCGTTGCCATCTCGCTGTACCGCGAGATCAAGGCCGAGGTTGTCGTTCTCGTCGGCGTTACCGCCGAGGAGCTCGCTGCCGAGGCTGAGGTCGAGGAGGCCGCTGAGGTCGCCGAGGCCGAGACCGCCGAGGTCGAGACTGAGGCTGCTGCCGAGTAGCATTTGCTGCAACGCAACAATCTTGTTCTAAGAAGGGCGCTCTGGGAAACCAGGGCGCCTTTTTGTTTTTTGCGCTGAGTGAGTGTCATGGTGAGCGTCGCGTCGAAGTCCTATATACAGGACCGTTCATCCGTTTGGTTCGGTGATGATTGGCCGCGTGCGGCGCGTTTTGGGACCGTGGCTGATACTATGGATGCTCGCAAGCGATATGAATGAGGATGCTCATGGCATATGACGATAGGGAGACCGGGCTGACGGTTGAGGACCGCGGCTCAAAGTTGGGTCTTCCCCAAAACCAAGATGCGGAGGCCAATGTACTGGCCGCTATGCTGCTATCACCCGAGGTGGTCGAAGAGGCCCAGGTCGAGCTGCAGCCCGATGACTTCTACCGGCCCATTCATAAGACCATCTATACCGCGATGGTCGATATGTACAACAGCCGCATTCCCATCGACTCCATCTCGCTGATCGATTACCTGCGAAGTATCAACAAGCTCGATGCCGTGGGCGGCGAAGCGTACATTTTGGAGCTGATGGGTCAGACCCTGTCGCTCGTCAACTGGCAGCACCATGCTGCCATCGTGCGTCGCGACTCGATGCTGCGCGAGTTGATCGGCGCCACCAACGAGATCAACGCGCTGGCCTATAACGCCCCTACCGACACGAAAGAGGTCGTGGAGCTGGCCGAGAGCAAACTGCTCAAGGTCACGGCACGCGAGGTCAAGTCTAGCTACAAGACGCTGACCGAGTTTATGGTCGAGGCCTATAACGAGGCCGAGGAAGTGTGCCAGGCCGGTGGCCAGGCTGCGGGCGTGCCCACGGGCTTCCCGTCGCTCGACCGCATGCTCATGGGCTTCCGCGAGGGCCAGCTCATCATTATCGGCGCCCGCCCTGCTGTAGGTAAGACGTCGTTCGCTCTGAACCTGGCGCTCAATGCCGCCGCTGCGGGCTATACCGTCGGCTTCTTCTCGCTGGAGATGTCGGGCAAGGAAATTGCCCAGCGTCTGATTTGTGCCTACGCCATGATCTCGATCAGTGACTTCCGCATGGGCCGCATTAGCCCCGAGCAGTGGGCCAATATCAACGAGGCCACGCAGACCTTGTCCAAGCTGGATATTCTGATTGACGATACGCCCGGCACCACAGTGACCGAGATTCGCGCCAAGAGCCGTCGTATGCTCCATAACAAGGAGAAGGCCATCATCATCCTGGACTACCTGCAGCTGGTGAGTCCTCCGCCGGGACGCCGCTCCGAGAGCCGTACCGTCGAGGTTTCGGAGATGTCGCGTGGTCTGAAGATCATGGCCAAGGAGCTCAAGATCCCGCTCATCGCGCTGTCGCAGCTCTCGCGTCAGGTCGAATCCCGTACCGGCAAGCGCCCGCAGCTTTCCGACCTTCGTGAATCGGGCTCTATCGAGCAGGACGCCGATATCGTTATGTTCTTGGACCGCTCCGCCGACGAGGCCGAAGCCTCGCGCGACGATCGACCCGACGAGGGCGTTACGCGTATCGTCGTGGCCAAGAACCGTTCGGGCCCGATCGGCGACGTCGATCTGATGTTCTTGCCGGCATCCACCAAGTTCTATGAGCTTGATGGGGCACATGCCGAGGAGTAGGACAGGCGCCCGTTGCACGGGTATACTGGGAATGTTTTGTGCTTCTGCGTGCCGGCGTGGCGCGTAGACAGTCCATGAATGTAAGGAGTAAACATGCCGTCAACCGTTTTGGTCGGTGCCCAGTGGGGCGATGAGGGCAAAGGTAAGATTTGCGACCTGGTCGCCGGCGACTTCGATGCCGTCGTGCGCTACTCGGGAGGCAACAACGCCGGCCACACCATCGTCGTCAACGGCAAGAAGTACGGCCTGCACCAGGTGCCCTCCGGCATCATGTATTCTGACCACGTGTCGGTGATCGGTAACGGCTGCGTCGTCAACCCCAAGGTTGTCCTTGAGGAGATCGACATGTTCGAGGCCGACGGCATCACCACCAAGAACCTCAAGATTAGCGGCAACTCGCATGTCATCATGCCGTACCACATCGATCTGGATGGCGCCTTTGAGCAGAAGCTCGGCAAGAAGAACATCGGTACCACCAAGCGCGGCATTGGTCCGTGCTATCAGGACAAGATGGCTCGCATCGGCCTGCGCATGCAGGACATGCTGGACGAGGCGCTGTTCCGCGACAAGCTGGAGACCGCTCTCGCCCGCGTGAACCCCGAGCTCGAGCTCATCTACAACCTGCCCACCTACACCGTGGACCAGATTTGCGACGAGTACCTGCCGATGGCCGAGCGCCTGCGCCCCTACATCACCGAGACGAGCCTGCTGCTCAACAATATGATCGATGAGGGCAAGAACCTGCTGTTTGAGGGCGCCCAGGCGACGCTGCTCGACATCGACCACGGCACCTATCCGTACGTGACGTCTTCCAACTGCACCGCCGGCGGCGCCATCACCGGCTCCGGCGTCGGTATGAAGAACGTCGACCGCGTGCTGGGCGTCATGAAGGCCTATATCACTCGCGTCGGTTCGGGCCCCATGCCCACCGAGCTTTCCTATGAGTCCGAGGCCGGTCACACGCTGACCGAGGAGGGCTACGAGTACGGCGTGACCACCGGTCGCCGTCGTCGTTGCGGCTGGTTTGACGGCCCTATCGCCAACTATGCCTCGCGCGTCAACGGCCTCACCGACATCGCCGTGACCAAGCTCGACGTGCTTTCGGCCTTCGACACCATCAAGGTGTGCGTGGCCTACGACGTCGATGGCGAGCGCTATACCAGCGTGCCCGAGCATCAGGTGCGCTTTGAGCATGCCAAGCCCATCTACGAGGAGCTCCCTGGCTGGAAGTGCGATATCACCGGTTGCCGCAGCTTTGACGAGCTGCCGCAGGAGGCTCAGGACTACGTGGCGTTTATCGAGGATCTGGCACACACCCGCGTGACGTTCATTGGCGTTGGCGCCGGTCGCGAGCAGATCATCAACCGATTCTGGAAGTAATCGGGACTATTTGGTTATTGCGATATACCCCTTTGCAGCCCGGACGGGCGGCCGAGGGGTATATTTGCTTGCAAAGGGCTCGCGCGGAGCGGGCCATTCATCCATAGAGGAGGCACCCTTGAAGGCGGACACTCAAACCATCGACATCCTGTTGTTGGGCAGCGGCGGCCGTGAGCATGCTTTGGCAGCTAAGCTCGCAGCATCACCGCGCGCCGGCAAGCTCTACATTGCGCCGGGTAACGGCGGCACCGCGAGCTGCGGCGAGAACGTTGTTCTCGACGACTGCGATCCTGCGGCCGTGGCGGCGTTTGCTCAGAGCCGCGGATGCGGACTCGTGGTAATTGGCCCCGAGGCTCCGCTCGTGGCGGGCGTTGCCGACGCTGTGCGCGCGGCGGGTATTCCCTGCTTTGGCCCGGGTGCCGAGGGTGCCCAGATGGAGGGCTCCAAGCTGTTCTCCAAGCAGCTCATGGAGCGTGCGGGCATTCCGACGGCAGCCTATGGTTCGTTTACCGACGAGGCTTCGGCTCTCGCCTACGTGCGTGAGCAGGGCGCTCCGCTGGTCGTCAAGGCCGACGGCCTTGCCGCGGGCAAGGGCGTTATCGTGGCGACCGAACTTGAGCAGGCCGAGGAGGCCGTGCGCGAGTGCTTTGGCGGTACCTTTGGCGATGCTGGCAGCACTGTGGTTATCGAGGAGATGCTCGTTGGCCCCGAGTGCTCGCTGCTGGCCTTTACCGACGGCAAGACCGTGCGCCCCATGGCCACCTCGCAGGACCACAAGCGCGCGCTCGAGGGCGACAAGGGCCCCAACACCGGCGGCATGGGCGTCTACAGCCCGGTGCCCATCGTGACCGACGAGGAGCACGCCACGATGGTGAAGGTCATGGAGCAGACCGTGGCCGAGCTCGCTGCCGAGGGTATCGACTACCGCGGCTGCCTGTACGGCGGCTTTATGCTCACGCCTGCCGGCCCCAAGGTACTGGAGTTCAATGCCCGCTTTGGTGATCCCGAGACTCAGGTCGTGCTGCCGCGCCTTAAGAATGACCTGGTCGAGGTCATGCTGGCTTGTGCCAACTGCGAGCTCGATCAGATTGAGCTCGTCTGGCGCGACGAGTGGGCCGTGGCCGTTGTCCTGACGAGCGCGGGCTATCCCGGCAGCTACGAGAAGGGCAAGGTCATCACCGGTATCGCCGATGCCGAGACCATGGAGAACGTGACCGTGTACCACGCAGGCACTGCCGTGGTGGACGGCCAGCTCGTGACCAATGGTGGCCGCGTGCTTGCCGTGACCGCGCTGGGCGATACGTTTGAGAACGCTCGCAACCTTGCCTACGAGGCTTGCGAGAAGATCGATTTTGAGGGCAAGACCCTGCGCCACGACATTGGCCTGCGTGCGCTGCGCGGCCGCGACGCCTGGGATGCCTAAAACCCGAGAGGAATGAGACGGATGGACGAGAAGAACGAAGAGCTCGTGGACGCGCAGATCGTCGAAGAGGGCAGCCGCATGTATGGGCACGCCGAGGGCGAGCCTGGTGGCGAGGTCGCTGACGAGCCGGCGCTGGTGCTGGGCGACGACGACCAGCACGATGCCGAGCTGCACGAGAAGATTCTTTCGGAGGAGTGCGCCTGGAAGGGCAAGATCCTCGACGTCCACCGTCTTGAGGTTGAGCTGCCCAACGGTCATCGCAGCGCCCGCGATATCGTTCGCCATCCGGGTGCGGCGGCCGTTGTGGCACTGACCGAGAGCGGCAAGATCGTACTGGTGCGTCAGTACCGCACCGCCATCGACCGCGTGACGGTCGAGATTCCCGCCGGCAAGCTCGACCCGGGCGAGGATCCGCTCGATTGCGCTAAGCGCGAGCTGCACGAGGAGACGGGCTTTAGGGCTGGTCGTATTCGCTTTTTGACGTCGATTGTCACGTCCTGCGGTTTTTGCGATGAGATCATCCACATCTACTTGGCTACCAAGCTCGAGTTTGATGCGCCCAACCCCGATGATGACGAGTTTGTCAACGTGGACCTGGTGCCGCTACACGAGCTGATCGACGCCGTACTCGACGGCAAGATCGAAGACGCCAAGACCGTCGTAGGCGCGCTTGCCTGCGACAGCATCGCACATAGGTTGGGCGGAACTGAGCTTTAAAAGCGAGGGCGACCCTGGGGCAAACGCTACTGATTGTTTTGCCCCAGGGTCTTACGTTATTGTTTTATCTCCGAGGACTGCATGTTTAAGAGGTTTTTGTCTTATTACAAGCCCCAGATGGGGCTTTTTGTTGCTGATACTGTTTGTGCTCTGGTGCTTGCCGCCATTGACCTGGCGTTCCCCATTATCCTGCGCAATTTGACCGGTGGGCTGTTTACTCAGGGTCAGGCTGCCATTATGCAGGCGCTCGGCATGATCGCGGTGGGCTTGGTGCTGATGTATGCCGTCCGCTGCGCCTGCCGCTATTTTGTGAGCTATTGGGGTCACGTGATGGGCGCGCGTATGGAGTCCAAAATGCGCGAGGACCTGTTCGACCAGTATGAGCGCTTTAGCTTTGCATACTTCGACCGCAACAGCTCGGGCGACATGATGAGCCGCGTGGTCAACGACCTGTTCGATATCTGCGAGGCGGCGCACCACGTGCCCGAGTGGATCATCATCTGCGGCATCGAGATTATCGGCTCGTTTGTGATCCTCTTTACCATCGCCCCGGTGCTGGCGCTTGCCATGGCTGTGGTGACAGCGGCGTTTGCGGTCATCATGTTTTGGCAGAACATGCGCATGCGCGAGGTCTTTAGCGACAACCGCAAAAAGATCAGCGGCATCAATGCGCAGCTGCAGGATTCGCTGGCGGGCATGCGCGTGGTCAAGAGCTTTGCCAATGAGGAGACCGAACGCTTCAAGTTCCGCGCCTCAAACAATCGCTATCTTTCGTCCAAGGAGAACATGTATCACGCCATGGGCGTCTATACCGCGACGTATGGTCTGCTCTCGGGTGTGCTCTATGTGATCGTGGTGCTGCTGGGCGGCTGGCTGGTCGCCCAGGGACAGCTGCAGGCGGTCGATATGGCGACCTTTGCACTCTATATTTCGCTGTTCTGCACGCCGCTCGAGACACTCGTCAATTCAGCCGAAACGTATCAGAAGGCTATCGCCGGCTTTAAGCGTATGGACGAGGTGCTCTCGACCGCGCCGGATATCCAGGACAAGCCAGGCGCTACGGATCTGCAGGTGACTGCCGGCGCCGTGGAGTATCACGACGTGTGCTTTAATTACGAGGATGTCGAGCTGGGCGAGGGCGATGCCGACGAGCGTCCCGTTATCGACCATATGGATCTGTCCATCAAGCCCGGGCAGACCATCGCTTTGGTTGGCCCTTCGGGCGGTGGCAAGTCCACGACCTGTTCGCTGCTGCCGCGCTTTTATGACGTGGCTGCCGGCTCCATTAGCATCGACGGCCAGGATGTGCGCGATGTGACGCAGCAGAGCCTGCGTCGTGCCATCGGCCTGGTGCAGCAGGATGTCTACCTGTTTGACGGTACGATTGGCGAGAACATCGCCTACGGCAAGCCGGGCGCTACGGCAGAAGAGATCGCCGAGGCCGCCCGTCGCGCCAACATCGATGCCTTTATCGAGTCGCTTCCGCAGGGCTACGACACCGTGGTGGGCGAGCGCGGCAGCCGTCTTTCGGGCGGACAGAAGCAGCGCGTTGCCATCGCGCGCGTGTTTCTCAAGAACCCCAAGATCCTGATTTTGGACGAGGCGACGAGTGCTTTGGATAACGAGAGCGAGGAGGCGGTGCAGGAGTCACTCGAAGAGCTGGCACGCGGCCGCACCACGATTATCATCGCCCACCGTCTTTCGACCATTAAACACGCCGATGAGATTGCGACCGTTGAGCATGGTCGCGTTGTGGAACGTGGCACGCACGAGGAGCTTCTCGCCCGTGGCGGCACCTATGCCCGTTACTATCGAATGCAGTTCGAAGGTGCGCGTGCGCACGAGCTCGACTGATTGATATGACAGGAAGTTTATGGCTGACAAGAACCCTTTGACTCCGGAAGAAGTGACGGAGTTATTCTCCGAAATCGATGCATCCGGCGTCTTGGATCCTACGCTTGCCAAAAAGCGTACCGAGCGCATGCGTGAGAAGGAGGCTGCGGCCAAGCGCGGTGACAAAGCGGCGCTAGCGCAGCTGCGCAGCGAGGACCGCGCGAGCCAGGCAAAACATATCGACCCGCTGTCCGAGGACGATCCTTCAGGCTCGCAGGTGAGCCATACCATTACGAAGACCGCGATGGCCGTGGTCATCGGTATTTTGGTGCTGATCGTGGGCATGCAGATTGGCTACGGCGTGATGCGCCGTCTGAATACCGCCAACCTGTCCGAGAGCGTTTCGGTTGATACCGTTTCTACAGCACTCAAGGGTGGACTCGAGTGGGGCAACGGCTTTACGCAGTTTCCGCTCGACTTTACCGTCGATGAAGCCGATGAGCGTACGGGCACGGTTGAGGTGACGGTGTTGGACACATCGTCTGCCAACGAGCTCGAGCTGCTGTCCAACGGGCAGATCCAGGCCGCGGCGCTTGCGACCAACGCGCTGCTCAACGATAAGATCGACCGCGTGGTGTATAACGTTCACGCCTATATCGACGAGGATAGCAACATTCAGCACGATTCCTTCTTTGGCATGTTCCCCGCGCGGGGCCACCAGAGCGCCATTTTGACGTTCGTGTGGACCAAGAGCTCATCCAACGCCACGAGTATCGACTGGAAGATGCGCATCGTGAGTATGGATGACACCATCGCCGAACGCATTCAGAAGCAGGTGAACTCGGTGTCGTCGTTGATTGAGGACCCGGTGGTTAGCCAGACCAAGATTGACGAGGAAAAGGCCGAACGTGACCTGGAGCATCGTCTGCATGGTCGCGAGATTTTCCGCGGCGGCAAGCCCGATCGCACACCGTCCGAACTGCTGGAGCAGGACAAGAAATAATAAGACGTCATCATCCCGCGTGAGCCACAAGCCTCGCGGGATGATTTTTTAATCCCCGTCCCAGAAAAATCAATATGCATAGAAAGTCATAATTATCATTTCGTAAACATTTCGATGAAATTAACGCCATGGCGCATACTTGCGGTTAAAATACCGCAAGGCCTAACTACCAACCTTTAAGCCGGTCCGGAGAGACCGGGAAGGAGAATTATGGCGAATAACCATACTGCGGGCACTGCTGCCCGCACCTTCGCGCCCAGCGAGCTTTGCCAGCGCATGCTGGCCAAAACCAGCAAGGGCACCTGTGGTCCCTGCATCCTGTACCTTGAGGATGGGACCATTTTTTATGGCCGTGCATGCGGTGCCGAGGGTACCGCGACCGGCGAGGTCTGCTTCAACACCTCGCTTGAGGGCTACTTTGAGGTCATGACCGACCCGAGCTATGCCGGCCAAATCGTAACCATGACCTATCCGCAGATCGGCAACTACGGTATCGACGAGACCGACGTCCAGTCGGCCTTCCCCGGCGACGCCGTGCGCCCTGCGAGCGCTCCGGCTATGCGCGGCATGATCGTTCGCGACATGTGCACCACGCCTTCTAACTGGCGCTCGGCCGTCAGCGTGCCGGAGTATCTGCGCGCCCACGGCATCGTCGCTATCGAGGGCGTCGACACCCGCGCTCTGGTGCGCCATCTGCGCGACAATGGTTCCAAGATGGGCATTATCTCGACCGAGATCTTCGACGTCGACGAGCTTGCCGAGCGTCTGGCCGCAGCGCCCACGCTGGTAGGCGAGAACCTGGTCAAGACCGTAAGTTGCCCCGCGCCTCATGAGTTTGTGGCTGCCGACCTGCCTGCCACGCATGACTTTGCGCTTTCGGCTGCCGCTCCTGCCCGTCACAAAGTGGTCGCCTACGACTGCGGTGTGAAGCGCGGCATTCTGGAGGGGCTGGTCCGCGCCGGCTGCGACCTTACCGTCGTGCCGTGGGACACGCCCGCGAGTGAGGTGCTCGACATGAATCCCGACGGCGTCTTTTTGTCCAATGGCCCCGGCGACCCCGACGCCGTGGTGGAGACCTACGAGCAGGTGCAGCAGCTGATCGGCAAGGTGCCGGTCT
>WGSR01000310.1 GCA_014871545.1 Collinsella sp.
ACCTGTGGGCGCCATGCTGCGATCGGCGTGATGCTATGAGAAAGATCGTATCGGTCCTGAGCGCCGCTGTGCTTACGCTTACGCTGTGCGCCTGTTCTTCGGGATCTTCTACCTCTTCCATTACCGTGGCCGGCTCCACGACCTGCCTTCCTATCGCCGAGATTGCGGCCGAGGGCTTTAAGGAGGAGACCGGCATCGACGTGCTCGTTTCCGGTTTGGGTTCTTCCGCTGGGATCGAGGCCGTCAGCGCCGGCACGGCCGATATCGCCAGCTCCTCCCGTGGACTCAATGCCGACGAACAGGATCTGGGCCTGACTCCCATCGTCATTGCCCACGACGGTATTGCGGTCATCGTGAACGACGACAACCCCGTCGATAACCTCTCGACCGAGCAGCTCCGCGATATCTACGCCGGCAAGATTACCAATTGGAAAGAGGTCGGTGGCGAGGACCTGAGGATTCAGGTCATCAACCGAGACGAGGCGTCCGGTACGCGCGAGGCCTTCCGTACCATCGTGATGGATGGCACGCCGTTCGATCGCCGCTCGGCTGTTCTTTCGGGTACGGGCCAGGTGCGCGACGTGGTATCTCGTTCGCGTGGGGCCATCGGCTACATTTCGCTGGGCTTCGTCGATAGCCTCAACGCCAAGACCTCGGTCAAGGCTGTCTCGGTCAATCATGTTGAGGCGTCCGAGAAGACGGTCGCGAGTGGCGGCTATCCCATCTCGCGCGACCTTTACTTCTTTGTGAAGGGTGCGCCTTCGCAGCAGGCGCAGGATTACATCGACTACGTGACGTCCGAAAAGATGGACAAGCAGATTCGCGAGGCGGGCTTTATTCCCGTCACCAACGACGAGAAGGGGAGTGAGTAGCATGGAAGCACAGGAAAACTCCCAGACTGAGCAGAATGCTCAGGCGCCCAAGAAGCGCGAGCTGGCGCTCGTATCGCGCAGTACCTATATCAAGGAGAAGGCGCTGAAGTGGATCTTCTTTGCCTGCGCGTTCTTGGCGGTCGTTACCGTCATCTTGATTTTTGTCTTTACCACGTACTCGGCGCTGCCCGTCTTTACCGACATCGGTCTGGCGGATTTCTTTAGCTTTACGTGGGCGCCCTCTGAGGGCCACTACGGCATCTTGTCGCTGCTTGCCGGCTCGGGTCTGGTGACCGTCGGTGCGCTCGCCATGGGCGTGCCGCTGGGCGTGGGTACGGCCGTTTACCTGGTCGAGATTGCCAGCAAGCGCGTGCGCAAGCTCATCAGCCCTGCCGTTGACCTGCTGGCGGGCATACCCTCCATCATCTACGGCTTCTTTGGCATGATCATCATCCGCCCGTTTATCGCACAACTGACCGGCGGCCTTGGTTTTGGTGCGCTGACGGCGTGGTTTGTGCTCGCCATCATGATCGTCCCTACCATCACCACGCTCACCATCGATGCTCTCAATTCCATTCCCATGGGCATTCGCGAGGCATCGTATGCCATGGGCGCCACCAAGTGGCAGACCATCTATAAGGTCGTGCTACCTGCCGCGAAGCTGGGTATCGTTGATGCCATCGTGCTGGGTATGGGCCGTGCCATCGGCGAGACCATGGCCGTGCTCATGGTCGTAGGTAACGCCCCGGTTATTCCCGACAGCATTGCGAGCCCCATCTCGACGCTCACGAGCCAGATTGCGCTCGACATGAGCTATTCCTCGGGTCTGCACCGCTCGGCGCTGTTCGGCATGGGTGTGGTCCTGTTTATCATCTCCGCCACGCTGGTGGGCATCGTCCGTCTGATTTCCAAGAAGAAGAGGGGGTAGGCTATGTCCGATTCCGTTGACACGACGGTCGATACGACCTCGTCGCGCGAGCGCATCAAGCGTGCCCTTTCCCACGGCAAGAAGGGCCGCATCAACAAGGACCT
>WGSR01000311.1 GCA_014871545.1 Collinsella sp.
TCTATCCCGATCGGTTCGTATAGGACTATGCCTGCCGCCTGCGTATACTGCAGATATATGAGTTAGGAGTATCCATGGCGGAATTTGAAGTAGAACGCGTTGGTGGTGAACTTAAGCGCTTTGGCGTTGAAGGCTCTGACGTGCCGTTTAAGGTCGTGTCTCCCTATGAGCCTGCCGGTTCCCAGCCTAAGGCCATTGAGTCGCTTGTTCAGGGCGTGAGGGACGGAGACCGCTATCAGGTTTTGTTGGGCGTGACTGGTTCGGGCAAGACCTTCACGATGGCAAAGACTATTGAGGCCCTGGGAAAGCCGACGCTGGTCATGGCTCCGAATAAAACGCTCGCCGCTCAGCTTGCGAGCGAGCTCAAAGAGTTCTTTCCCAACAACGCTGTGGTCTACTTCGTCTCGTACTACGACTACTATCAGCCCGAGGCGTATGTGCCGCAAAGCGATACATATATCGAGAAAGACTCCTCGATTAACGAAGAGGTTGAGATGCTGCGACATCAGGCGACCGCATCGCTGCTCTCTCGACGCGATGTGATCGTTGTCGCATCGGTCTCGTGTATCTATGGCATTGGCTCTCCTGAGGACTATGCGGGTCTGGCTCCAAACGTCGACAAGAAGGTGCCGCTCGAGCGCGATGACTTTATCCATGCACTTATCGACATTCAATATGATCGCAATGACTATGACCTTGCACGCGGCACGTTCCGCGTGCGCGGCGATGTTGTCGACGTGTATCCGCCTTATGCCGAGCATCCGTTGCGGTTTGAGTTCTTTGGCGACGAGGTCGAGCTGATTGCCGAGATCGATGAGGTCACCGGTGAAATGCTGCGTGAGTACGAGGCCATCCCCGTATGGCCGGCATCGCACTACGTGACCGAGAAGCCGAAGGTCAAGGCGGCTCTGAAATCGATCAGCGAAGAGTGCGAGAAGCGCGTGGCGGAGCTCAAGGCGACCGACAAGTTGCTCGAGGCGCAGCGTCTGCAGCAGCGCACCGATTATGATCTTGAGATGCTCGAGACGATGGGCTTTTGCAACGGCATCGAGAACTACTCGCGTCATCTGGACGGTCGCAAGCCGGGTGAGCCGCCGTTTACCCTAATCGATTACTTTCCCAAGGATATGCTCTGCATCATCGATGAGAGCCATGTGACGGTGCCGCAGATTCGCGGCATGCACGAAGGTGACCGCTCGCGTAAGGTGACGCTGGTGGAACACGGTTTTCGCCTGCCCTCGGCGCTCGATAACCGCCCGCTTCGTTTCGATGAGTTTGAGGCAAGGATACCCCAGTTTATCTATGTTTCGGCCACGCCGGGCGATTACGAGCTGCGGGTGAGCCAAAACGACGTGGAGCAGATTATTCGTCCGACCGGTCTGCTCGATCCCAAGATCGATGTGCGTCCGGTTCGCGGTCAGATTGACGATCTTGAGGACGAGATTCGCGAGCGCGTTGCCCGCAAGGAGCGCGTGCTGGTGACCACGTTGACCAAGCGCATGGCCGAGGACCTGACCGACCATCTGCTTGATGCGGGCATTAAGGTCAATTACATGCATTCTGATACGGCGACAATGGACCGTGTCGAGATCCTGCGAACGCTGCGCGAGGGCAAGATCGATGTTCTCGTTGGCATCAACCTGCTTCGCGAGGGCTTGGATCTTCCCGAGGTCTCACTGGTGGCAATTCTCGATGCCGATAAGGAAGGCTTCTTGCGCAACCGCCGTTCGCTGATTCAGACGATTGGCCGTGCGGCCCGTAACGCCGATGGCGAAGTCATCATGTATGCAGACGTTGTGACCGATTCGATGAAAGAGGCCATCGAGGAGACGCAGCGCCGTCGCGAGATTCAGATGGCATATAACGAAGAGCATGGCATTGTGCCCAAGAC
>WGSR01000312.1 GCA_014871545.1 Collinsella sp.
TCGGCATAGAGCTGCGCGATTTTGGTGCGGTTCACGTATCCTCCCATAACGGTTGAATGATAGTTATCCATACAGTTCGATATTCTAGCAGCTCGGCTCATTTGGGCTATACAGATAAGGCATTGGCGGGATGGTTTTTCAAACGAAAAGCGCCCGCGGCCAGATGGTCGCGGGCGCTCGACGAGGTGCCTTTTGGCTGTGTGGCGCGGGGCCTGGCTACTTGGTCTTGGCTACCAGCAGCGGGTCGCCAAGCTTGACGAGCGGGTTGCCGCCGATAAGCGTTCCGGACTCGCCGACATGGTCGATGCTCTTAAGACGATCGAGCTCGGAGACGATGACGGTCACGATGTCCTCGTGACCAGCGGCCTTAATGGCCTCGCGGTCGAAGCTGATGAGCGGCTGGCCTGCCTTGACCACATCGCCCATCTCGACAAAGCGGGCAAAACCCTTGCCGTTCATTTCCACGGTGCCCAGGCCAACATGGATGAACACGCGAAGACCGTCCTCGGTGATCATGCCAATGGAGTGGTTGGTGACAGTGGTGGCGCCGATGCGGCCGTTGGCGGGCGCATAGATGGTGCCGGTAATGGGCTCGATGCCATAGCCCTGGCCAAGCATGCCCGAGGCGATTGTCTCGTCGGGAACTTCGTCCAGGTTGACGAGCACGCCGTTGACGGGGGCATAGATGACGCCTTCGCGGGTGGCGAAGCTTGCTGCGGGCGGAACGGACGCCTCGCCGGTCGAGGTGAAGGTGGACTTAAGCGAATCGAGCAGACCCATAGTTGCCTCCAACTTAAATAGGCGCATATCGCGCGTTTGGTTTGCCGGAAACGTTTCATATGTGTTTCGCGGCTTGGTCAACGCCCTCTATTCTACGCTGCTCAGCGATACCTCTGAGCTGGGATTATGTGATATATCAGTTGGAGGGAAACTTATTGCTGGTGTGTTTCTGCGCCACGGGTTCAAGTGGGGTACGCTTGAAGGCGAAAAACAAGGGCGCATAATTTGCGCGAAGGGAGCACATATGATTGTCGAGAACCATGCGCTGTGGGGCGAGGAGCCGACCGAGGATTATCCGGCGACGTTTACGTATTTGGGTGCCGAGCCGCTGCCCGATAAACCGAATGGCCGCCGCCCCGCGGTGATCATCTGCGGCGGAGGCGGGTTTACGCATATCGCTCCGCACGAGCAGGACCCGGTGGCGTTTGCATTTTTGGATCGCGGCTACCAGGCCTTTGTGCTCAACTATGTCACGAGTTCTACGGGCGACGTGAGCTTTCCGCACCCCCAGGCAGATCTTGCCAAGATGGTCGCCACGGTGCGCGCCAACGCCGACGAGTGGCATGTCGATCCTAAGCGCGTGTGCGTCGTGGGCTTTTCTGCTGGCGGCATGATTTGCGCCTCGCTGGCAACACAGTGGAAGACCGGCCCCTTTGCGGCACTTGCCGGGGCGCGTCCGGACGACATTCGTCCCGATGCCGTGGTGCTGGGCTATCCATTGCTCGACTTTGCCTATGTGCGCGACATGCAGACGCGCGATCCGCGCATTGACTTGCGCGTGCCCAAGACGGGCGGCAAGACGGGACGCGATTTGCTCAACGACTACCTGTCGATGGTGACGGGCGGCGAGGCAACTGACGAGCATCTGGCCGACATCTGCCCCACCACGCATGTTTCGCGTCAGATGCCACCGACCTTTGTGTGGGGCGTGTCCGACGACAAGACGGCGCCGATCGCGCAGGTATACCCGTTTGCGCAGCGCATGGCCGAGGAGGGCGTTGCATGCGAGATGCACGTCTTCGACCAGGGTGGTCACGGCCTTTCGCTCGGCAACGCCAACACCGCGGTCGACAACGAGGACAAGCAGG
>WGSR01000313.1 GCA_014871545.1 Collinsella sp.
CGATGTCGCAAGAAATCAGCAGGTCGGCATTTGCATCCTGATCGGTGGGAGCAAGGTTGCATATGGCCAGCGTATCGCCGGTAAAGTATCGCGTAAGGCCTGCCGCCGGATACACCACGAGCGAGGTCCCGCCCACAATGAGGGCATCGGCCGCGGCGATGGCGGCAACGGCACCGGTCAGCACATGTTCATCGAGCGGCTCTTCGTAGAGCACCACATCGGGCTTGATGCGGCCGCCGCACGCGGGGCACGCAGGCACGCCCGCGGCATCCTCGTGCTCGCGCGAGCAAATCCACTCGGCGCTATAGACCGTGCCGCACGACTGGCAAATGTTGCGATGGACCGATCCGTGCAGCTCGAACACGCGCTGTGATTCGGCCATCTGATGCAGGCCGTCGATATTTTGCGTCACCACGGCATCAAGCTTACCGGCGCGCTCCAGCTCGGCCAGCTTGGTGTGGCAGCGGTTGGGTTTAGCGTTAAGCGCGATCATCTTGGTGCGGTAAAAGTCGAAGAACTCCGCCGGATGCGCCTCGTAAAAGCTATGCGACAGCATGGTCTCGGGCGGATAGGCAAACTGCTGGTGATACAGGCCGTCCACGCTGCGGAAATCGGGAATGCCACTTGCCGTAGAAACGCCAGCGCCGCCAAAGAAGACCACGCGCTTGTGGGTGTCAAACAGATCCGCCAGCGCGGCGGAGGCCTGCCTGGGGTCCGATATTGCCTGCGTCATATGAGTCCTCCGTCCTTGTTAGTCGGGCAGCGTTGAGCGACGTCCCAGCATGCGGCCTTTAAGTCAGCATGCGCGGATCCCACCCCGCCCCTGTTGCGCTAATCTTAAGCCTGCCAACCCCGTCGAAAGGACACCATGCCTCAGACTTACACTTTCGCCTCGTGGAACGTCAACGGCCTGCGCGCCGTGCTCAAAAAGGACCCGAGCTTTATCCAGATCGCGCAAGAACTCGACGTCGATATCCTGGCGCTGCAAGAGACCAAGTTGCAAGAAGGCCAGGTCGATATTGACCTGCCCGGCTATCACCAAACCTGGAGCTACGCCGAGCGTAAAGGCTATTCGGGCACCGCGGTCTTTAGCCGCCAGGAGCCGCTGCGCGTACTGTGCGCCGATGCGCTGCTGCCCTACGCCGGCGAAGGCGAGGCGGCCGTGCTCGTCGCCCAAGCCGCAACCGAGGGCCGCGTCTGCGCGCTCGAGTTCGACAAATTCTGGTTTGTGGATGTCTACACGCCCAACGCACAAAATGAGCTCGCGCGCATCGACGTGCGTATGGCCTGGGACGATGCCTACCGCGGCTTTTTGAACGCGCTCGAGCGCGAGACCGGCAAACCCGTCGTAACCTGCGGCGACTTTAACGTGGCGCATGAGGAGATCGACCTTAAGAACCCCAAGTCCAATCGCGGCAACGCCGGCTTTTCGGACGAGGAACGCGACAAGTTTACCGAGCTGCTCAACGCCGGGTTTACCGATACCTGGCGCGCGGCAAACCCCGACGTCGAGGGCATCTACAGCTGGTGGAGCTACCGCTTTAATGCCCGCAAGAACAACGCCGGCTGGCGCATCGATTACTTCCTGGTAAGTGATTCAATCGCCGCAAGCGTTCGCGACACCGGTATCCGTGGCGACATCTTCGGCAGCGACCACTGCCCCGTCACCCTCACGCTAGAACTCTAGCCCCAAGTAATTCCTGGGGACAGAGGAAAACGGATCATTTTGGGCCTCGTGGGGGTATCCGCGTGACCCATCCGCCACGAAACACGCCCATCTACTACGTTTAAGCCACCGCCCTCAACCACAGCGAACAACGCAAAAAGAAAACCGCAGGTAGAAAGCCTGCGGCTTTTCATAAAACGC
>WGSR01000314.1 GCA_014871545.1 Collinsella sp.
AGGCGGTCGCACGCTTCCTTTACGCGCGAAAGCGGCAGCGCCAGATTCACGCGAATGTGGCAGGGCCCGTGGAACGGACGGCCGTCCTGATACCCCACGCCCACGCGCGCCCCCTCGTCGAGCAGCCACTGAATATCGCGGCCATGCTCGCGGCACCACTCGGTGCAGTCCAGAAACACCATGTACGTGCCCTGCGGACGCGAATAAGACACGCCCTTCCAGTGTTTTTCTGCATACGTGCAGAAGTACTCGATATTGCCTGCAAGCACCTGGTTGAGCTCGTCCACCCACTCGTAGCCCTGCGGCTGGTAGGCACCGATAAGCGCATGCATGGAGAGGACATTCATCTCGTTGTAGTGGGTCTTGTTGGACACGGCGCACACGCGGTCACGCAGCGTCTCGTTGTAGACAATGTGGTAGCTGCCGACAAGGCCCGCCAGGTTAAACGTCTTGCTCGGCGCATAGAGGGCGACCGTGCGCATGCGGGCATCCTCGCTCACCGACTGCGTCGGGATATGCTTGTGCCCCGGCAGGATGATATCGGACCAAATCTCGTCCGAGATCACCACGCAATCGTGCTGGCGATAGATGTCCATGGCGCGCTCGATCTCGTCACGCTCCCATACGCGGCCGCAGGGATTGTGCGGCGAGCAGAACACCGCGGCATGGATGTGGTTTTGGGCGAGCTTGTGCTCCATGTCCTCAAAGTCCATACGCCACACGCCCTGGTCGTCGAGCTTAAGCGGGCTGTGGACAATGTGATAGCCCGCGGCCTCAATGGACTTGGTAAAGCCGATGTAGGTAGGGCTGTGGACCAGCACCGCATCGCCCGGCTGGACATACGCGCGCAGCGTCGACACGACGCCGCCCAGCACGCCGTTTTCGTAGCCGATATGTTCAGGGCTCAAACCTTCGACGCCATTGCGGCGATTCTGCCATTCGATGATGCGATCGAAGTACTCAGCGCGCGGGTTAAAGTAGCCAAACATGGGGTGCTGGGCACGCTGAATGATGTGTTCCTGGACCGTGGGCACCGTGGCAAAATTCATGTCGGCCACCCACATGGGGATGCGGTCGAAGCCCTCGTCGGGTGCGTTCGGAGCCATACCGGGGATCTCGCCCCAAGAGTCAACGGCGATGGAGTCCATGCCGTGGCGGTCGATGATTGAAGTGAAGTTGTATTTCATGCTGGACCCCCGTGCAAAGTAGACTGTTTCGATAGGCGCTATTGTCCACCAGCACGGGCGGTTTTGGCGCGGGGTTTGGCGCTTAATTTGACGGGTGCGGGCGAATGGCTGGTTAGTCTCGCGCGTCGTTGACGGCGACTACGGTTAGCTGGGTTTCATCGACCGTAAACGATATGTCGAGCCCGGCGTAAGCCAAGTGGTAAATGCGGTTTGGCTCGTGCTTGCTGCCTGCGCGGCGTGGGTCTTGGCGAAGGACTTCGACCAAGCCGGGGAGCTTTGCGGGCGGGACCATATCCTGTAGCGTCTGCGGGAACTCGATGTCGAGCTCTTGCCACGGAGCATCCTCAATCCAGCCGCCGGTCGCATCCGGGTGACAGTCCGCAAACGGAATGTAGGGCTTAATGTCGTAGATGGGCGTGCCGTCGCGCAGATCGGCCCCCAGCACATGGATGATGGGGCCATCGTCGGTGAGCTCAACGTGATCGAGCCTTACGCAGGTAAGTCCGATAGGATTGGGGCGAAACGGGCTGCGCGTGGCAAAGACGCCCACGCGCTCGGCTCCGCCCAGACGCGGCGGGCGCACAGTTTTCGACCACTTGGCATTGGTGCCGGACCTGTCCTGCGTCTTGGCATCGGCAGCTATGTCCTTAGCCGTGCCGCCGGGCGTTCCGTTTTCGAAG
>WGSR01000315.1 GCA_014871545.1 Collinsella sp.
GCAGGTATGTTCACGGCTCCGGGAGAGACGACGCACAACTAAATAATCAGCTGCAAAGCAGGTTCCCCAAAATTCCGGGTTTGAGCACGGCCGGACAATCGCCGTCCGTCGTGCATCGATACCGCTGTTATCCGTTTTTGGTTCGAGAGGGGAACCGTCATGGCTGAAGAATTTGATTTCCATCCGATGTGGGAGAGCCTCGGCATGAATCTTGCCGACCACGACATGCTGCTGGGCGCCGTGGGCCAGATGTACGGCGATATGTTCCTGACGCAGAATAATCGCCCCAAGTCCACGTCCTACCTGGATTTTGTCGCCACCAACATCCACAGTGGCCGTATTAAGGAGATGCTCGACAAGAAGGAGGCCGGCGAGGCCACCAAGATCGTCGGTTCGTTCTGCGTCTACGTGCCCGAGGAGATCGTACTTGCCTGTGACGGCATTCCTGTGGGCCTGTGCTCGGGTGCCGACTGGGCGACCGACAAGGTCGAGGAGCATCTGCCGCGCAACACCTGTCCGCTCATTAAGAGCTTTGCCGGCTTTAAGCTGGGCGAGGTCTGCCCCTACATTGAGTCGAGCGACCTGGTGGTGGGCGAGAACACCTTCGATGGCAAGAAGAAGGCCTACGAGTTCTTTGCCACGCAAAAGAACATGTACGTCATGGATATCCCCAACGTGCACGACGAGTCGACGCTCGTGACCTGGAAGGCCGAGGTCAAGAAGCTCGCGGCCAAGATCGAGGACGAGTGCGGCGTCAAGATTACGCCCGAGCGCCTGAAGGCTGCCACCCACGCCGTCAACGAGAAGCGTCGCGCCCTGCAGCGTCTGGCTGCGACCCGCGCTGCCGATCCGGCGCCCATCAGCGGTCTCGACAGCCTGCTGACCGTTCAGGCCGCCTTTATGGATGACACGCCGCGTCTGACCGGAGCCATTAACGATATGGCGGCTGAGTGCGAGCAGCGCGTTGAGGCTGGCGAGGGCGTGGCGCCCAAGGGCACCAAGCGCATCCTGTACACCGGTACGCCCATGGCCGTGCCCAACTGGAAACTGTTCAACCTTATCGAGAAGGCCGGCGGCGTTGTGGTAGGCGAGGAGTCCTGCACGGGCTCGCGCTACTACAAGGACCTGGTCGACGAGTCCGGCGAGACGGTCGA
Source organism: Collinsella sp. (assembly GCA_014871545.1). Taxonomy (GTDB): domain Bacteria; phylum Actinomycetota; class Coriobacteriia; order Coriobacteriales; family Coriobacteriaceae; genus Collinsella. Next base: position 1,155 of record WGSR01000315.1, read on the forward strand.
CGAGATGCTCGACGCCATCGCCGAGCGCTACTTTAAGATCAACTGCGCTGTCTTTACGCCCAACGACCAGCGTATGAAGGACATTGTCCAGATGGCCAAGGACCTGCATGCAGACGGTATCGTCGACGTGGCCCTGCAGTTCTGCACGCTCTACGAGATGGAGTCGTTTGCCGTGGAGAAGGCTGCCGAGGAGGCCGGCATTCCGTTTATGCACATCACGACCGACTACGCCGGCGAGGATGCAGGCCAGCTACAAACCAGGATTGAGGCTTTCTTGGAAACCATTTAGGGCTATCCGTCCCGGCGGCTTTCCCGGACACCCGATCTTGCCGTTCAAACCGTCGCTTGCGTGTCAAAGTACGCGGCGCTCCTCTTTCACGGCAACCTCGGGCACCTGGGAAAGCCGTTTCCTTGGTTGGCTAAAAGGTTTGTTAAGGAGTTATATGTCGGAAAATATTGAGCAGCCATTGCCGTCCACGTTTGAGGAGTTCAACGAGCAGCGTAAGGCGGCGTTTATTCGCGTCAAGGATTACAAACAGGCCGGCAATCGCCTGGTCGGCTTTTTGTGCAGCTATACGCCGCTCGAGATTATCGACGCCGCGGGCGCTGCAAGTGTGGCCTTGTGCGGCACGTCCGATGAGGTGATTCCCGAGGCCGAGAAGGTGCTGCCGGCAAACCTGTGCCCGCTCATCAAGTCGACCTACGGAT
>WGSR01000316.1 GCA_014871545.1 Collinsella sp.
TAATGTTCATTTTCACCGCTGATGGTGACATTTCATACCGCCTGCCGAACTGCGTGGAGACCTAACAACTTTTTAGGTCAGTGTTGTGCGTGTAGCAATTTCGCCCGGCCTCGCCTCCGGGCTGCCATGTGAGAGGGGATCTTATGGCTCGACTGCACGTAATGGAACGCAGCCACGCTCAGGCCGTCATGGACGACCTGCACGATGCACTCGGACGTCGTCTGGCGGTGAGTTCACTCGCCCCGTGCCCCGTCGAGTTTACGGCGGCGCTCGTCAACCTGTGCTCCACCCAGAGCTGCGGCAAGTGCACGCCCTGCCGCGTGGGCCTGAGCGCGCTGAGCGACCTGCTCGCCGATGTGCTCGAGGGCCGCGCCGACGAGTCCACGCTCAACTTGATTGAGCGCACGGCCCGCACCATCTACCTTTCGAGCGACTGCGCCATCGGCTACGAAGCTGGCGCCATGGCACTCACGGCCATTCGCGGCTTCCGCGACGATTTTGAGCACCACATCCGCGAGCACTCCTGCGGCTTTGACCGCGAGGCTCGCGTCCCGTGTGTCTCGGGCTGCCCGGCGCACGTCGACATTCCTGGTTACATCTCGCTCGTCGAGGCAGGCCGTTATGCCGACGCCGTCAAGGTCATCCGCAAGAACAACCCGCTACCGCTCGTCTGTGGTCTGGTGTGCGAGCATCCCTGCGAGATGCATTGCCGCCGTGGCATGGTCGACGACCCCATGAACATCCTCGCCCTCAAGCGTTTTGCCGTTGAGCATAGCGACCTCAACGACCACAAGCCACATGTAGTGGACAACACCGGTAAGCGCGTCGCCGTGATCGGCGGCGGCCCGGCCGGCCTTTCCTGTGCCTACTACCTGGCCGTGATGGGCCACAAGGTGACCATTTTTGAGCAGCGCCACCACTTGGGCGGCATGCTGCGCTACGGCATCCCCAGCTATCGTCTGCCGCGCGAGCGCCTGCAGGCCGAGATCGACTGGATCTTGAGCGCCGGCATCGACGTGGAGCTCGACCACTCCGTGAGCGGCGAGGAGCTCGCCCGTCTGCGCGACGAGTTCGATGCCGTCTACCTGGCCATCGGTGCCCACAGTGACAAGAAGCTCGGCCTTCCGGGTGAAGAGGCGCCCGGCGTGGAATCGGCCGTCAAGATGCTGCGCGCCATCGGCGATGACGAGCTGCCCGACCTGAGCGGCCAGCGCGTGTGCGTCATCGGCGGCGGCAACGTTGCCATGGACGTGGCACGCTCCGCCGTGCGCTGCGGTGCCGAAAAGGTAAGCATCGTCTACCGCCGTCGCATCTGCGATATGACGGCCCAGGACGCCGAAATCGCCGGCGCCCAGGCCGAGGGTTGCGAGGTTCTGGAGCTCACGGCGCCGCTCGCCATCGAGACGGGCGAAGATGGTCGCGTGAGCGGCCTGCGCGTGCAACCGCAGATTATCGGCGAGCCTCGCCGTGGGCGTCCGGCCCCGCGTGCCGCAGCCACGCCCGAGCGCGTCATTCCCTGCGAGCGCGTGTTTGTGGCCATTGGCCAGGACATCGATTCCAAGCCGTTTGAGGACATGGGCATCGCCTGCAAGTGGGGTCGCGTCGTTACCGATTCGGACGGCGCCGTGCCCAACTTCGATGGCCTCTTTAGCGGCGGCGACTGCCAGACCGGTCCCGCCACCGTCATCCGTGCCATCAACGCCGGCCGCGTGGCTTCGGCAAACATCGACCGCTACCTGGGCTTTGACCACAAGATCAAGCTCGACGTGGAGCTGCCGACCGTGCAGTTTAAGGGCAAGCACGAGTGCGGCCGCTGCGAGCTGGGCGAGCGCGAGGCCGGCGAGCGCAT
>WGSR01000317.1 GCA_014871545.1 Collinsella sp.
GCTCTCGCCGACGCTCTACCCGGACCCAGGCTGGGAACGCCCTGATGTGGACCGGTTGACCGGATTCCTCGACGAGCTCGAGGACCGCCTGGACTACAAGCGCTGGTATTACGGACATTTTCACCGAGACGGCAATCCGGACGAACGGCACACGGTGCTGTATGACCGGATCGTGGGGCTCGGGGACAAAATCCTGCCGTGGGGTGCGTACTGATGACGGTCTATGTGACGGGCGACGTGCACGGCAGGGCCGAGTACGGGTCCAGCCGGTTTACCTCCAAGTCTTGGCCGCTGGGCCGGACCCTGACGCGCGATGACGTGGTGATCGTGGCCGGCGACTTCGGCTTTGTCTGGGATGGATCCAACGCCGAGAAATACTGGCTCGACTGGTTCGAGTCGAAGCCGTGGACCACGTGTTTCGTAGACGGCAACCATGAGAACCATCACGCCTTGGCTAATCTGCCGGTACGGGAGTGGAACGGCGGGCTCGTCCATGAGGTGCGACCGCACGTGCTGCACCTGATGCGCGGAGAGGTGTTCGACATCGACGGGCTCACGGTCCTTGCCATGGGCGGTGCCGCGAGCAACGACAGGCAGTATCGCAGGGAGGGGAGGAGCTGGTGGCCCGAGGAGATGCCGAGCGAGGAAGAGATGGAGCACTGCCGCGCCTCGCTCGACCGCGTGGGCTGGAAAGTCGACCACGTTGTGACTCACGAGGCTCCTGCCGACCTGGCAGAGCAACTATGCCGGGAGCGCGAACGCGAGTATCTGGACGACCGGCTGCAACGATTCCTTGGCGAGCTCGACGGGCGACTCGGCTGCCGCGCCTGGTTCTTCGGCCACTACCACGGCGACGAGTGGCGTGACGCCAGGCATCGCCTTATCTACCGAGACATCGTGTCGGTCGAAGATGCTGCGCCCGCTTCTAGAAACCTTCTAGAAGCGCTCTAGAAGGTTTCTAGAAATTAGGCGCCATATGGACTATTCCAATTCAAAAGTCTGATCGAGGGAGTTCGACCCGGCACCCATCCCGTCGACTTTCACTTCGATGGGAGACATGTCGTTGAGGTCAAAAATCGACACACCGTCGCATTCGCCTCCCGGCGCAAGCCCTTGCGAAGAGAAGTGATCTTCCTGCAAATCGGCAGCAAACCCGCGAGATAGCATCTGCTTATTTTGATAAGCCGTGATGTAGCTACCAACAGCGCATGAATCTGCCGATCGGTTGTTAATGGCGTGCCAGCGAACAACGGCAACCTTCCCGCCATCGCCAGTCGAGGAATCATGCACCTCGACGCCGGTGACTGAATACTTCATCTTGCCGTAAACCCCGTCTTCCTGCGCGTTATCAGAATCGGCGACCTGAACTGCCGTCTGATAATCGTCTGCCTGGCTGCACCCAGAGGTCATAACTAGGGCGGCTGCCAGAACACCCGCAGCCCCAAAGTTCCGAGCTAGGTTGATTGCCTTTTTAACAGAGAGATGCTCCATCGATTACTCCAAACTTAATTGTTTTTGAATGCCATCAGCCAAACAGCCAAGCCCCAATGAGCATGACCACTGAAACTGCCGTAAGCGAAGCCCAGACGGCATTTTGACGGGTGATGACACCGCTGATGGTGAGCGGATTTGCGCCGGCACCATCAATGACAGTCCAGACGAGTGGCGTGACCAAAAAGACGACTAGCCCTGCCGTTATCAACTCACGTCGAGACGGCCTTAGCTTGTCGGACATATCTACACGCCCCTCGTCTGGGTCATGACCTCGACCTTGGCCTCGGCCACGGCCGCCCGCTGCTCGGAGGCGGCGAGGCGGTCCTTGAGGGCGGCGACCTCGGCCATCAGGT
>WGSR01000318.1 GCA_014871545.1 Collinsella sp.
TCGCGGCGCACGCAGGCCGACATGGGCCGCTCGAGGGCGACGTTCAAGCGCATGCCATCGGAGGTCTGGGGGATATGGCCCATTGAATCTGCCCCATTTTCGTTGACGGGTCCTATGCCGCCTGCGTGCGGCCCTTCCAATTGGCTTTCTCGAACTCGTCGGGACTCAGCCAGCCGAGCGCCGAGTGGATCCTCACGGGGTTGTAGAATCCCTCTATGTAGTCGAATATCTCCAGCACGGCCTGCTCGCGGCTGTCGAAGGTGCGGGCGTGCACGCACTCGGACTTTATGCACCCCATTAGCGACTCGGTGACCGCGTTGTCCCACGGCGACGATATCGCGCCCATCGACGGCCTGATGCCCGCGTCGCGCATAGTCCTCCCCATGAGCAGCGACGCGTACTGGGAGCCGTGGTCGCTGTGGTGGATGCAGCCCGGGCCGGGCCTCCTGGTCGATATCGCCATCCGCAGCGCGTCGTCCGCCAGCTCGGCCGTCATCCTCGGCCCCATCGACCAGCCCACGACCTTGCGCGACCAGATGTCCATCACTGCCGCCATGTAGAGCCATCCCTGCCTGGTTCGGACGTACGTGATGTCGGCGAACCACGCCTCGTTGGGCCCCTTGGCGCTGAAGTCCCTGCCGACCAGGTCCGGTACCCTCGGCGCATGGGCGGCTTGCTTGCCCGTGCCCCTCGGCCTGCGGGCGTTTCCCCTGGTGGTGCCGCGCCAGCCGTACTCCGACATTATGCGCGCCACGCGCTTTCGCGACGTCCTCACGCCCTGCCTGCGCAGCACCTGGTGCACCTTGGGCGACCCGTATATCCCGCGGCTTGCCTCGTAGGCGCCGCCTATCAGGCGGGCCAGCTCCGCGTCCCTCTCCTCATGGGCGCTGGGTGCGCGGGACGCCCATGCGTAGTAGCCCTGGCGCGTCACCTTGAGCGCGGAGCACATCTCGGCCACGCCGTACTCGGAGCGATGGGAGTCTATGAACCCGAACTTCGCCCTCTTCGCCTGGCTGCCTACAGCTGCTTGCTGGCGAAGAAGGCGCTCGCTTTTAAAAGTATCTCGTTCTCCCTCTTAAGGCGCTCGTTCTCGCGTCTGAGCCTTTTCAGGTCCTCGGCCATCTGGAAAGGGTTGTCCGCCGGCGCTGCGCCCGCTGCGTCCGCCTTCCTGACCCACGCCGACACACTGCCCGCATCGACGCCGAGCTCACGCCCGATCTGGGCATAGGTGGCGCCCTCCGTCGACCTGTACAGCTCGACCGCGTGCCTCTTGAACTCTGGGGTGTACTTGGGCGATGGCATGCTCATATCCGCCTCCGTTTCCTCCGTTGCCGACATCATGCCGAAACGGAAATCGATGTGTCAACGGATTCGGGGCAGATTCAGATTCACCTCGCTGCTGAACTCAGGGACGCTGTTCGCCTACCTCGACCCGAACCTGGCAGCCGAGGGCCCGCTGCCGGCGACGAACAACCGTATCGAGGGTGCCGTCAACGCCCAGATACGCGGCATGCTCCGCAACCACCGCGGGCTCTCGACGCTCAGGCGCGCGAAGGCGGCCTTCTGGTGGTGCGCCATGCACGTGGAATGCCCGAAGGACATGGCGCAGATTCTGCGCGAGATGCCCACCGACGCCGACGTCGAGCTGCTCCGCTCCGAGTACGGCATCGACGCGGAATCGATCGGGAAGCCGGCGAAATGGGGCGAGGGGCTTGTCTGGGAGGAGCTTCATTTCGGGACGCGGTACCCATACGCTATCGACTAGCCAGACACACTTTTTGTCCTATAGCCCCCGAAAGGCAACCCATGATCAACATCCTCTTCGTTTGCC
>WGSR01000319.1 GCA_014871545.1 Collinsella sp.
ACAAAGGACCCGTGTTGGGGTGGGATGGAACGAAGTTCTTCTGACATGATTGTCCTTTCAATAACGTGTCCCGGCGACCGTTACCATTCCGCCGGGCTCTCTATGCAAGGGCACATCATAGCGCGTAAATCAAACATTCACACCCTTTCCGCACCTACTCATTGGGGGCAGACTTAAATGACCAGCCTTACCTAAGTGCCGACAGGTTGCCCTAAGACTGGTCATTTAAGTCTGTCCCCAATGAGTAGGTCGGTGCCCTTTGTGCGGAGGTTGCTTTGATGCTTTATACTAATGCAGTTAGACATTCATCCTGCAATCGAGGAGATTTCCATGGCATCAGACGTTCGCGTCCGCTTTGCACCCTCACCGACGGGCAAGCTGCACATCGGCGGCGCCCGCACCGCTATCTATAACTGGGCTTTCGCCCGTGCAAACGGCGGCACGTTCATCCTGCGCATCGACGACACCGACCCCACCCGCTCCACCGATGAGAACACGCAGATCATCCTGCGCGCCATGCGTTGGCTGGGCCTGGACTGGGACGAGGGTCCCGAGGTGGGCGGCGACTTTGGCCCCTACGCCCAGACCGAGCGCCTGGACCTGTACAAGCAGGCCGCCCAGAAGCTTTGGGACGAGGGCAAGGCCTATCCTTGCTTCTGCACCAAGGAGCAGCTCGAAGCCGACCGCAAGGCCGCGCAGGAGCGCAAGGACCCCTTCCAGGGCTATCAGCGCCGTTGCCGCGATCTTGATCCCGAGGAGGCCCGCCGCCGCATCGAGGCCGGCGAGTCCTACGTCCTGCGCATCAAAGTGCCTGAGGACCGCGGCGACGTCGTCATCCACGACGCCGTCCACGGCGAGGTGACCTTCGACGCCAAGGAGCTCGACGACTTTGTCATCTTCCGCTCCGATGGCACGCCCACGTACAACTTCGCGACCGTCGTCGACGACGCCATGATGAAGATTACCCATGTCATCCGCGGCGACGACCACTTGTCCAACACGCCGCGCCAGGTCATGGTCTACGAGGCCCTCGGCGCGCCCGTGCCCACGTTTGCTCACATCTCCATGATCTTGGGTGCCGACGGCAAGAAGCTCTCCAAGCGCCACGGTGCCACCTCGGTGGAGGAGTACCGCGACGCCGGCTACCTGTCCGACGCCTTCGTCAACTACCTGGCGCTGCTCGGCTGGTCGCTCGACGGCGAGACCACGATCATCCCGCGCGATGTCCTGGCCAGCAAGTTTTCGCTCGACCGCATCTCCAAGAACCCGGCGACCTTCGACCCCAAGAAGCTCGACTGGGTCAATGCTGAGTACATCAATGGCATGTCCGATGCTCAGTTTGCCGACGAGATCATGGTCCCCGAGCTGCATGAGGCGGGTCTCATCGAGGGTAATGTCGAGTACGGCGAGGATTGGATCGACGCGCTTGCCGCCATTGTCAAGCCGCGCACCAAGATGCCGGCCGACGCCGTGACCGTCGCCGCTCCCATCTTCGCTACGGCCGAGACGCTCGAGTATGACGAGAAATCCGTCAACAAGGGCCTGGCCAAGGAGGGCATGGGTGCCATTCTGGATGCCGCTAAGGCCGCGCTCGAGGGTGTGGACGAGTGGACGGCTGTCAACATTGACGCCGCGCTTGAGCCGCTTCCCGAGCAGATGGACCTTAAGAAGCGCGTGGTGTTCCAGGCCGTGCGCGTCGCCGTCTGCGGCAACATGGTGAGTCCTCCGCTGGGCGAGACCATGGCGCTCGTCGGCCGCGACGACTGCCTGGCGCGCATCGACCGCGCCCGCACGATGGCGCTGTA
>WGSR01000032.1 GCA_014871545.1 Collinsella sp.
TCGAACCCGTCGGGGCGCGGAGCTGAGGAAATTCTTAAGCATTTGCCAGCGCAGCGCGCAAGGCGCGAAGCGCCGCAGTGACCGCCTGCGCAGCAGGCTGACCCCCTGACGGCCCACCCAAAGATTGTTAAAGCGACTGGCTCAGGCTGGTCGTTTTTTGTTGACCTCGCATGGGGTCGAACCCGAAAGGGCACAGCCGCTTTCACAGATCGAGCCTACCCTGGGGATCGGTAAAACCGTCAGTACCCTCCTTGAGTTTCTTCTCGTCTGTCTTCACGCGACGCTCGAGCTTTTTTGTATCCTCGGCAGGCGGTAGGTTCTCGGGGACAATTCCGCGGTCGATGAGGCTGCCACGCACGCTTGTGTTGTTCTCGACGTGCTCTTGCTTGATCTGGTCCAGGCCGTACAGGTCGTGTTCCTCGGCGTTGAAGGCCGTCATCGAGTTCGTAAGGTCCTTTGCTTTGATGAGGACATCGGCTAACCTGTCCGCCAATGCCGCTCTCTTGGGTACGCCGAGCTGCTGCTTCATTTCCGCCGTGCTTCTGCCGCCGAATAACGCCTCATCGCCCTTCGACTTGATGATCGCGAATCCTTTGGAGTCCACGCCGCGTTTGAACGCAATACCCGAGAGCTGTTTCTCTGAATCGGATAGCGAGTGACGCGCCTGCAAGCGCTGAATCTCTGCGAAGCGCTGCTCTATGAGCTCTTGGCGGCGCGTCTGCACGGCAAAGTATGCCTGGGCGAGCGCGATCTCTGGCTTGTTTGAATCTCCGTTCTGTGCGATTAAATAGCATGCATAGCGCGTAAGTTTGTAGTCTTTAACCGCGCGAGCGGCGACACCGGCAGTTACCATTTTCGTGGTGTCACGAAAATGGGAATCAACTGGAGTTTTGTTTGTTTCGCATGAGACTTTTGCCCTCTTAACAACTTCGGCGAAGTTCTCCCATCGAGTGTACCCCATGGGTTCCATTAAATCGCGTGCGAGCCAATACTCAACGCCGTCTTCCACATTGGCGTAGCTATCAAGTTCGATACGCCACTTCTCGATATCTCTACTGTCCATATCTCCTCCTCGCTGGTCTATTTTCTATGCGGGCTTTGTCCGCTCTGTATTCAGAATAAGGATACGCTGTCGTGCGGACACGAATGGGCCCCGTGCTGCTTCGAGCTCACGGGGCCCATGGATATCGATTGGTTGTGTTCTGCTTTAGATAGGTGTCCGGTTTAATCCGCTCGATAGTGCGACCCGAGACTTTCGGTTCGCTTGCGCATGGCTTTGATCATTTCCTGTGCCAGCTGAATCTGCGATTGCAGGCGGGCGAGGGCTGCGACTTCGCTGTCCTGGGCTTTCTGTGTGCTCAAGGTCGTTGCCTCCGTCTTCAAGCCCTCAAGCTCGTGTAGTGCCTCGGATAGGCCTGTTTCGGTCCTGTTGATCATGCAAAAGGTGCTCATCGTGTGCCTAAGGCTGTGTGTCAGGCGTTCGGCATCTGTTGTGGCAATGCCGTACTGGGGGAGGGTGATATCCGCCTTCAGGGCTGTCTCAGGCTCTTTCTGCGCTGCAAGGGCTGCCGATGCGCCTGCGATACGTCCGAATACGATGCCGTTGGCACTTGATAAGCCACCAATGCGGTCGGCGCCGTGCATGCCGCCTGTCGCCTCGCCGCAAGCGTAGAGGCCCTCAACGCCCGTGTACGCGGTCTTATCGATCTTGATGCCGCCGTTAGCGGCATGGGCATACATCGCAACGCGCATCTCGTCAGTCGGGGCGATGCCGTGCTCGTCTTGCAGCCAGGTGGCAAAGGTCTGCACAAACTCTGGGACATCCTCGCAGGGGAAGTCGTAATGGAGTGCCAGGCCTTCGGCACCTGCCTGATCGATGACGAGATCGATAGCACGGGAGGCCAAGCGTGACGTGAAGGGACCATATCCAGAGCGCTGCTCGAGCAGGTCGTCCAGCTTGTCGTCGGCAATATCTACCGGCTGGTCTACATGTACGTAGCGCCAGGTTTTCTCGTTGAAGACCAAGTTACGCCTGGGCTCGATGAAGCCGGGCATCATCTGCATGAACTCTATATTAGTAAGCGATGCGCCGTGCGCCAGTGCGATGGCCTGCGAGGAGCTGAGTACATCAGCCGACGTAAGGCTGCGCTCGAACAGGCCGCCTGTGCCACCGGCTGCGATGATCGTGGCCTTGGCAGCAAAGGGCACGATTCGATTTTCGGTAAGGTCGTAGAGTGCGGTTCCGGTTATTCTGCCGTTCGTGTCCTCAACAAGGTCGATAAGCTCATGGCGGGGGAGCAGGCGAATGCCGAGCGACTCGATCCAGGTCGTCAGAGCGTCCTCAAGGGGCTTGCGGGTGAGGCCGCGCCACATGCGCGTCTTGTGGTCAAAGCAGGGGATAAACTGATTTTGCTGAGCGCTCTCAGCGCTTTGCGGACGCTGGAGCTCAACGCCCAGGTCTTGCTCGAGCCAGTCAATCGCTTGGGGAATGCCGTGGACGAACGCTTGGACGAGTTCGGGGTCGGCAACGCCGCCGCTGACGGCCAAGATGGTGTCGATGAGGTCCTGCTCGTCGTCTTCGTCGACGGGACCGATGAGGCCGAGGCCCCAGGTACCCGGGAAGAAGCTCGATCCACTCATGGTCTTGCCGGCGCTTGCCACAGTGACGGCTGTACCCGTGTGTGCCGCTTCGATGGCGGCACAAAGGCCCGCAATGCCAGATCCAATTACCAGTACATCAGTCGATTCCATCGTATTCCTTTCTCGTCCGGCGCATTGTCGCACGGGTGATCGGCAATGGGGCCGCAAAGACTCGGCAAATCGGTAAAGGGTAAATATGGCAGGTGGGCGTCATGGACGCTCTGACGCTCCATCTCATCACATCTTGCATTTCGCCCCAGCTGATATATCGGCATTAGCTACCCTGCGCCAGCGCAAACAAAAAGAGCCGCTACCCGGGTGGGTAGCGGCTCCAAAGCTCAACTATATGAGCATCGCGCGGGCGCGATTAGGCCTTGAGGGCCTCCTCGACGGCGACAGCGCAGGCGACGGTGGCACCGACCATGGGGTTGTTGCCCATGCCGATGAGACCCATCATGTCGACGTGCGCAGGCACGGAGGAAGAACCGGCGAACTGGGCGTCGGAGTGCATGCGGCCCATGGTGTCGGTCATGCCGTAAGAGGCAGGGCCGGCGCCCATGTTGTCCGGGTGCAGGGTACGACCAGTGCCGCCACCAGAAGCGACGGAGAAGTACTTCTTGCCAGCCTCGATGCGCTCCTTCTTGTAGGTGCCAGCGACGGGGTGCTGGAAGCGCGTGGGGTTGGTGGAGTTACCGGTGATCGAGATGTCGACGTTCTCGTGCCACATGATGGCAACGCCCTCGCGGACGTCGTCGGAGCCGTAGCAGTTAACGGCAGCGCGGGGACCATCGGAGTAGGGGATGGTCTCGACGACCTTGAGCTCGCCCGTGTAGTAGTCGAACTGGGTCTTCACGTAGGTGAAGCCGTTAATGCGGGCGATGATTTGAGCAGCGTCCTTGCCCAGACCGTTGAGGATAACGCGCAGCGGCTTCTTGCGAGCCTTGTTGGCGTTCAGAGCCAGGCCGATAGCACCCTCAGCGGCAGCGAAGGACTCGTGGCCGGCCAGGAAGGCGAAGCACTCGGTGTCGTCGGAGAGCAGCATAGCGCCCAGGTTGCCGTGGCCCAGACCGACCTTGCGGTCCTCAGCGACGGAGCCGGGGACGGTGAAGGCCTGGATGCCCTCGCCGATGATGGCGGCAGCCTCAGAAGCGGACTTGGCGCCACGCTTGACAGCGAGAGCGCAACCGAGGGTGTAGGCCCACTCGGCGTTCTGGAAGGCGATGGACTGGGTGTTGTTGACGATCTCACGCGGGTTGAAGCCCTTGTCGGTGCAGATCTGCAGAGCTTCCTCGAGGGAGGCGATGCCGTTGTCGGCGAGGCACTTGTTGATCTTGTCAGCGCGGCGCTCGTAACCTTCGAACGTAACAGTCATAGTTATTTCCCTCCCTTTCTACTCGTGAACCGGGAACACGCTGGCGACGGAGTGAGTCTCCTCGTCGGTGCGCGGGTCGATGTACTTGGCAGCGTTCTCCCACTGACCATAGTGGCCCATAGCGCCAGCGATGGCCTCCTCGGGGGTCTTGCCGGCCTTGACGGCGTCGGTGAACTTGCCGAGGTTCAGGAACTCGAATGCGATGATCTCGTTCTTGTCGTTGAGAGCCATGCGGGTGACGTAGCCCTGAGCGAGCTCGAGGTAACGAGCGCCCTTGGCCTTGGTGCCGAACATGGTGCCGACCTGAGAGCGAAGGCCCTTGCCGAGGTCGTCGAGGGAGGCGCCCACGGGCAGGCCGCCCTCGGAGAACGCGGTCTGGCTGCGGCCGTAAACGATCTGCAGGAAGATCTCGCGCATAGCAACGTTGATGGCGTCGCAGACGAGGTCGGTGTTGAGGGCCTCGAGGATGGTCTTACCGGGAAGGATCTCGGAAGCCATGGCGGCAGAGTGGGTCATGCCCGAGCAGCCGATGGTCTCAACGAGGGCCTCCTCGATGATGCCGTCCTTGACGTTCAGCGTGAGCTTGCAGGCGCCCTGCTGAGGTGCGCACCAACCCACACCGTGCGTAAGACCGGAGATGTCGGAAATCTCCTTAGCCTGGACCCACTTGCCCTCCTCGGGGATGGGTGCGGGGCCGTGGTATGCACCCTTGGCAACGGGGCACATGTTCTCCACTTCCTGTGAGTACTGCATGCCTCTCCTCTCTATCGTGTTGGCGTCCCGTCTGGGGGTCGTGGCTGGCGATTGCCGGGCGACCCTTCGAAAGGGACATGACATGCAGCCCCTATAATACCGCGAAATGCACGGAATATTCGGCGAACGGCTCAGTTTTCGTAGCGAGAAGTCCGGAAGTTTTAATTGAAACGGTTTAACTCTATGTTCTATGGTCGTGAACTTCCGTAGAGGGGGTCCGTCTTGGGCAAGCTTTTGGTCGGCTCTTGTAAATGTTGCAGGGGTTGACCTGTTGCAACGGTGCCGTTCGCCGCCTGTTTACTGCCTTTGGCCGCGCGAGTGTATTGTTTTGCGTGAATGTTTTGATGGCACGCTTCAATCGTGCTGTATTGGATGGCAAGCAGATCCCGGCGAAGGGAGCGCCATGCAGCGCGTTTGGAGAACGGTTACCGGCTTTTACCATGTCTGTGCCCGCGGTGCGGGCAAGCAGCTCATCTTTGAGGGCGATGAGGACCGGTGGGAGTTTTTGGAACTGATGCGCGAGTGCTGCCGCGAGGAGGGTGTGACGGTTATCGCTTGGTGCCTTATGGGCAATCACGTGCATTTGGTGCTTGCAGATTACGAGGACAGGATGAGCGCGGCGATGCACCGACTGCTTTTGACGTACGCGCGGCGGTTCAATAAACGCACGGGGCGCACAGGCCATCTGTTCCAGAACCGTTTTGACCGGCGCTCGCTCGATACCGACTGGCAGGTGATGGAAGCTATTCGCTCCGTACACGCCGATCCGCAGGAGGCGGGCGTTAGCCTAATCGAGCGTTATCCCTGGAGCAGCTTTGCGGAGCATTTGTGCGCTTACGACGGTGACGCGGCTGATGTCGCGAGGGGATTTTCCGATCCTTCTTGCGTGCTTGAGCTCTTTGGTTCTGCCGAGGGCTTTATTGCCTATTCGCTTTCGACGCCCGACGGCAGTGAACCAGCGCTGTGCGATATGAAAGAGACGGAGTGGGAACGCCATGCCTTTGCCGGCAAGTTGGCGAAGAGTCTCGGGGTTCCGCTCAACGGGGTTAAAACTGCACCGCCGGCGCAGCGCAATATCGTCATTCTTGGATTGCACGATGCCGGTTTTACGGTGCGTCAGATTGAGCGATATACGGGGATTGGCAAAAGTACCGTTTCTCGTATCGTGCGTGCCTGTGCACGAACGGCGGTGCAGACTGGCCGAAACGTGGCGTAGGACTGCCTGTGCACCGCAGCTGGGGTCGCCCATATGCCACAACCATTGTTCTAAAAGCTTGGTACGGTAAATGCACTTCTTAATATGCATAGAAAAATCGCCATCTTGCATAAAATAACGGCTCGGTCCGGGTTTGCCCGTGCCTACCCCCGTCTGCGCCGTGCAAAAAACGGAGTTTTCAGCATCGTGTTGCTGTCGGCACCGCCGCAATCTTGCAACATACAGGTCCCGAAGCTATTGATTCCCGCCGTTGCGCCCCCCGAAGCACGTGCCTGCGTCCCGTCAGACCGCGATGCTTGTTCTAAAACACAATATATATGCGCCTAAAGACGTTGATTAACGCTTTCGATGCGTATACACACAGCTTGGCGTGCTGAATACTCGCAAAAATGCACGCCGCTCCCTATGGGGCCCGTCTGCGGCAGGCGCGAAGCGAGTCGGAGCTTCGCAGAACGGGGCTTGGCGCATTGCTTGGCGGGCCCGGGGCCCTGCCGCAGGCCTTTGGTGCTGTGGAAAACGCCCGTGCTCGCGTCTGGCTGTGTGGCAAATGTCAGACGGGGCGCCGGACGCGCGGACTTTGTGCGTTCGCGCTCATTAGGTAAAAACAGAGCCGCCCGTATCGGGCGGCTCGGCAATCAAAAACCTTGGATTCGGGGCATAAACTACTGGTTTGTTTGCCCCTCGAGCATGCCGTCGAGGGTGCGCCAGGCGAGCTCGGCGCATTTGACGCGGGCGGGCATGTGCGAGATATCCTGGAGCTGGGCGGCTTCGTCCAGGTCTTCCAGGTCCTCTTCGGAGAGCTGCTCGCCGCGGATCATGGCGAGGAAGAGCTCTGCCAGGCGGTGAGCTTCCTCGACGGTCTCGCCGGTGATGAGGTCGGCCATGATGTCGGCACTGGCCTGGCTGATGGCGCAGCCGTGGCCGGTAAAGGAGGCCTCCTCGATCACGCCGTTCTCGACGCGCAGCTGCAAGGTGAGCTCGTCGCCGCAGCTGGGGTTGATGCCGTCGTGCTCGTGCGTGGGAGCATCCATCTCGTACTTATAGTCGGGGTGCGAGTTGTGCTCCATAAATGTGGTGGAGGTGTACAGATTACCCATTGAACGTGCTCCAAACGTGATGCAGGCCGGCGATGAACTTGTCGATATCGGCCTTGTCGTTGTAGAAGGCCACGCTGGCGCGGCAGCAGGCAAGGTTTTCGACACCCAGCCAGGTAAGCAGCGGCTGCGCGCAGTGGTGGCCGGCGCGGATGCAGACGCCGTCCATGTCCATGATGCTCGCGACGTCGTGCGGGTGGATGCCCTTGACGTTAAAGCTCACAACTCCGTGGTGGTTGTCCCAATAGATGGAGCCGATGATCTGGACAAAGTCGAGCTGCATGAGCTCACCCATCAGGTAGTGGACGAGTGCCTGCTCGCGGGCCTGAATGTTCTCGTAACCCACCGTGTTGACCAGGTAGTCGAGTGCTGCGCCTGTGGCGAAGATGCCGGCGGCGTCCTGGGTGCCGGCCTCAAATTTCTCGGGGACGGGCGCCCAGACGGCGTCCTGCTCGGTGACGGAATCGATCATCTCGCCGCCGGTGAGCATGGGCGGCATGGCGTTGAGCAGGTCCATCTTGCCCCACAGCACGCCGATGCCCATGGGGCCCATGGCCTTGTGCGCGCTAAAGGCAAAGAAGTCGGCGCCCAGGTCGGCCACATCGACCGGCATGTGCGGCAGCGACTGCGCGCCGTCGACGACCAGATAGCCGCCGTACTTGTGCACGAGCTTGCCGAGGTTCTTGACCGGGTTCTCGACGCCCAGCACGTTGGAGACCTGGCCCACGGCCAGGATCTTGGTCTTGGGACCAACCTTGGCAAGAACTTCCTCGGTGGTGAGCTGGCCGGTCTTGGTGGGGTAGAGGTAGACGAGCTTGGCGCCGGTCTCGCGGCAGACCTGCTGCCACGGAATCAGGTTGGAGTGGTGCTCCATGATGGTGATGACGACCTCGTCGCCCGGTTCGAGCACTGTGGGCGCAAAGCTCTTGGCGACCAGGTTGAGCGACTCGCTCGTGTTGCGGGTGAAGACGACCTCGTTGGCCTGTGAGGCGCCGATGAGGTCGGCGATCTGCTGGCGGACCTTCGCGATGGCGTCGGTTGCCTCGACGGACAGCGAGTACAGGCCACGCAGGGGGTTGGCGTTCATGCGCTGATAGAAGTCGCGCTCGGCGTCGAGCACACAGGCAGGGCGCTGCGCGGTGGCGGCGCTATCGAGGAAGGCGATCTCGGGGTGCTGCTGGAAGAGCGGGAACTGCGCCTTGTAGGGGTTGGTTTCGATGTCTACGGTGGGCCAGCCGCGCGAAGCCTCGTCGCTGGCGTCGAGCTCCATGGGCTCGGGGGCAGTGCAGGTATCGCATTTAACGTGCTCGGTGTCGATCATGCGAGCTCCTCTTCAAAGTTGTCGATCAGGTTGTTGCCCAGGCGGACGACGGCTGCGCGGGTGCGCTCGTCGGTGGCGGAAAGCGCGGCGTCCGCCAGCTTGGCGCGGATGAACAGGTCCTCGGCGGCGTTTTGGTCAAGGCCGCGGCAGGCGAGGTAGAACAGCTGCTCGTCGCGGACGTGACCGATGGTGGCGCCGTGGTTGCCGGCGACGTCGTCCTCGTCGCAGAGAATGACGGGAACGGTCTTGTTGTCGACGCCCTTGTTGGCCAAAAGCACCGTCTCGCGCTCGGTGCCGGTTGCACCCTTGCAGCCGTGCACGAGGTCGATGGTGCCACGGTAGACCTTCTTGGACGTGCCGGTCAGCACGCCGTTGGCGTCGATCTCGCACTCGGTCTTGCGACCGCGGTGGCGCAGCTCGTAGTTAAAGTCGCGCACCTGCTCGCGGGCGCCAAGGTAGTCAGTATCGATGGTGACCTTGGCGGTATCGCCCAGCAGGTCGCCGGCAAGGCCGGTGGCGCTGGCGCCGGCACCCAGGACGGTGTGTTGCACGTTGACGCGCGCGCCCTCGTCCAGGAACAGGCCGGTGTCGTCGAGTGCGATCCAGCTATCGTCGAGCGTCTGCGTGCAGGCCACGTTGACGGTGGCGTACTCGTGGGCGCACACGCGCAGCACGGATCCCACGACGCCCTCGCCGGCAACGGGGGAGTCCAGGGCGATCTGCAGGTCGAGCGTCGACTGGGGACGGACGACGACGTCGATGGCGGCGATGGCCGCGGCAGCATCGACACCGCTCACACGCACGGTAACCGTGGCGTGCTTGTATGCGGGCACATCGATGACGACGCGCTTGGTGGCGTGGTCGGCCAGGTAGGTGTAGGCAGCCTCGCCCATGCCAGTCTCGAAGGCCTCAGCGGGGGAGAGCTCCTCCTCCAGCTTAATGGCACCGGCCTGGTAGACGGAGGTGGCGGGCACGTCGAGCTCGGTCTCGGGCGTGATGCGGGCGCGGTCGGCGGCATCGCCGGGCGCGGAGGCGCGGCGCTCGGGGAAGCGCTCTGCCATGGCGTCCATGGCGGCGTCGAACGCGTCTGCCACGCCAGCAAACTGCTCGTCCAAGCCCTCAACCTTAACGGCCTCGGCGGGAGCGGCAGCAAGCTCGTCAGAGAGCTCGAGCTTGGTCTGATTCATCTTCAGCCAGCCCCATGTGGCAGCCGGCATCGCATTGACCTGCTCAAGGGTGGTGGCAGCGGTGTTCGTGGTCTGATTCATTATCCGATCGCTCCTTCCATCTCGAGCTTGATCAGGTTGTTCATCTCAACGGCGTACTCAAGCGGCAGCTCCTTGGAGACCGGGTTGGCAAAGCCGTTGACGATCATGGTGCGGGCCTCTTCCTCCGAGATGCCGCGGCTCATCAGGTAGAACACCTTGTCGTCGCCGATACGACCGATGGTGGCCTCGTGGCCGATGTCGACGTTCTTGGCGCGGATGTCCATGGCCGGAATAGTGTCGGAGCGGCTCTGGTCGTCGAGCATCAGCGACTGGCAGCTCACGGTTGCCTTGGAGCCCTCGGCCTTGGGCGTGGCCACGATAGAGCTGCGGAAGGTCTGGATGCCGCCGCTCTTGGAGATGCCCTTGGTCTCGACGGTCGCCGAGGTCTCGGGCGCGTTGAGTACGACCTTGCAGCCGGTATCGAGGTTCTGGCCGGCGCCGGCAAAGGTGATGCCGGTAAAGCTCGAACGAGCGCGGCGGCCGTTGAGCACGCTCATGGGATAGAGGTAGCCCACGTGGCTGCCGAAGGAGCCACTGATCCACTCGATGTCGCCGTCCTCGTCCACGCGCGCACGCTTGGTGTTGAGGTTGTACATGTTCTTGGACCAGTTCTCGATGGTCGAGTAGCGCAGGTGCGCACGCTTGCCCACAAAGAGCTCCACAGCACCGGCGTGGAGGTTGGCCACGTTGTACTTGGGCGCGGAGCAACCCTCGATAAAGTGCAGGTCGGCATCGTCCTCGACAATGATGAGCGTGTGCTCAAACTGGCCGGCGCCCTTGGCGTTAAGGCGGAAGTAGCTCTGCAGCGGGAAGTCGAGCTTGGTGCCCTTGGGCACGTAGACAAACGAGCCGCCCGACCACACGGCACCGTGCAGGGCCGCAAACTTGTGGTCGGTGGGCGGGATGAGCGTCATAAACTTCTCGTGGATGAGCGGCTCCCACTGCGGGTCGTGCAGGGCCTCCTCGATGCCGGAGTAGACGATGCCCATCTTGGACGCCGTGTCCTGCATGTTGTGGTAGACGAGCTCGGAGTCGTACTGCGCGCCGACGCCCGCCAGGTAGCTGCGCTCGGCCTCGGGGATACCTAGGCGCTCAAAGGTGTTCTTGATGTCGTCGGGCACCGACTCCCAGTCGTGCTTTTGGTCGGTGTTGGGCTTGACGTAGGTGACGATGTTATCCATGTCCAGGCCCTCGATGGAGGGGCCCCACGTCGGATCCGGGAAGCGGTTGAAGATTTCGAGGGACTTTAAGCGCAGGTCGAGCATCCACTGCGGCTCGTCCTTCTTGGCGCTGATCTCGCGCACGATGTCGGGCGTGATGCCAGCGTCGAGGCGCTCGAATCCCTCCTCGCCATAGGTGAAGTCGTAGAGGCTGCGGTCGATGTCCGCGACCTCGGTGCGGTTCTTGGTCATTGCGTCGCCCCTTTATGCCTGCTGCTCGGTAGCGGCGGCCTCGGCCTGGGCGCGCTGCTCGGCGGCCTCGCGCTCGAAGGTCTCAAAACCGTTCTTGTCGATCCAGGGGATGAGCGAGGCGTCGTCCTCGCG
>WGSR01000320.1 GCA_014871545.1 Collinsella sp.
CATGGCGTCGTTTATGCAAGATGGCGGTGATCTTATTTGAGCGGCGGCCAGATTCCTTTGCTCCCTAGTGCGCAAACAGCGCGGGTATCAAATGAGGACCATTGCCTCACGTAGAATCGATAGATTGAGAACTTGTTTTGATGTTGACAGGCTTTTTGCTAGTGGCTCCTATTTCCGAGTGGGAATAGCAGAAACGAGGCGATTGAATAACTCCATCCGTTTTGGTTAAAACAAAAAATATGCCGCGCGCCTGCGGCATGAAGGGGGGGAGATTTCTATGAATATCGTTGTATTGAGTGGTAGCCCGCGCAAGGGTGCCAATACCGACACCATGGTCGAGGCCTTTGCCGAGACCGCGCGCGAGGCCGGCCATACGGTCGAGGTCATCCGCGTTGCCGGCAAAAAGATCGCTGGTTGTCTGGGATGCCAGTACTGCTTTACCCATGAGGGCACTTGCGTGCAGAAGGATGACATGGCCGACGTGATTGAGTCGCTGAAAGACGCAGACATGGTCGTCTTTGCCTCGCCTATCTACTGGTTCGATATCACTGCGCAGGAGAAGGCCGCCATCGACCGCCTGTACGCCTTCGGTGCTACGGGCTTCCCGTTCACCAAGACGGCCCTTTTGCTCGATAGCCACAGCGAGGGCGTCTATGATGCGGCGATCGCTATGTACAAGTCAGCCTGCGCGTACTGCAAGTGGGAGGACCAGGGCATTGTCACCATTAGCGGCATGACCGAGCGCGACAGCATGGCATCCTCGCCCAAGCTGGAAGAGGTGCGAGAGCTCGCTCGCAAGCTCGCCTAAGGACAAGAAGGACGTATGGCAATCAGTGTTGGCGGAAATGCTCGCTGTCCTTACCAAGAGGATTGCTGATTGCCATGCAACGATGCTCCCGCGGACAATTCCGGTGTGCTAAAACGCCTTTTCGTTCAAGAATTCCCTGAACGCGGGGATGTCAAAGCCAACGAGACCACGCCCGCGCTCTCCAATGACGCCGTCCTCCAGGAGGCGGCGTTTGTATTGGCTTGCGTAGTTGCTGGCGACGCCCATGCGTTTGGCTATCTCCGAGACCCTGCTGGGGCCAGAATCGGGCAGCATCGCGAGCAAAAACTCAATGTCTTTATCAGAAAGCTCCCGATAGGTCGTTTCGAGAATTCGATCGCGCAGCTCCATGCGGGCAAGCAGAGAACCCTGCTGTACATCAGGTGCACTGATTTTGGGCGAGTTCTCCGAAACATCCCATGTGCGATATCCGACGAGCTGCATCATATAGGGAAATCCGTCGACGGCCTTCACGGCATCCTCGAGCGCTTCTGGCGTGATTGAGCGGCCTCCGGCCTCAACGGTTTTGCGGAATGCGTTTGCAATTTCAACGTCAGTGATTCGTCCCAACTGATGATATTGGGAACGCCTGAGGAACGAGACGGAATCGTTACGCAGCAACGCCGATACCTTGTAGGGCAGTCCTGCCATGAGTAGGGCAACTTTTTTACCTTCGCGTACAAAGTGCTGGTAAACAGAGGCAAATTGAAGCATTTCTTCGAGATCGACGGTGACTTCATCGATGGTGATGAGAAGTCCGATGTCATGTTTTTCGAGTTGCTTAAAGATGCCATTCATACGCGTGCGCCAGTTGCCCTGAGCCTCTTGAGCATATGTCCAATCGATGCCCACTGGGCCAATTTGAACACCGTTTATGCGCGCGTGAGGCTGTGAGAGGTAGCTATCTGCGGCTTCTTTGGTTCGCTCGATAATATCTTCGAGCATGCCTGGCATGGCGGAGACATTTGCTGCG
>WGSR01000321.1 GCA_014871545.1 Collinsella sp.
CGTCGTTGGGGTCGCCCTTGAGGGTGTTGATGTCCAGGTACTGGTTATCGTCCTCTTTTTGCTGGGTTTCCGACTCCGCTTGGGTGGGGCCGCGGAACAGCTGGAATCCCTCAAACGCAATGACACCGAGCAGGGCAATGATAATGGCGATAAAGGCAACCTTGACTGCCTGCGGAAATTCCGAGAAACGCAGCGCCTTTTCCTCGGCGTAATAATCGGCGAAGCGCTCTTCGCCCGTGCTTTTGGTATACGCCGGCGTGGACGCGGCCTCCGGGTCATATTCCGGTGCGGGCGTGGCAGCGTACGGATCGTTGAGATAATCGCTCGATGCGGTGCCATAATCCTCTGTCTCGATGCGATCGTTGCCAGCATAGCCATCGGAATAATCGGAATATGCCGCACCGCCCTCATAGTCCGCGGCGCTCGTGTTGGCGGCAAAAAGCGGGTTAACTGGAACGTCGAGCGCCGGCATGCCGGTAGAGGTCTCATCCAGATCGGCTGCAGCCCAGGAATCGTAGGCAACCTGATGGACAACGGGCTCATCGAGCCTTGCGACCGGAGGCTTGCGTGCCGCAGGAACAGGCAACTGCTGGGCGCTGTACATAACGGTGCTGTCGGCCGATTTGCCCTGCGTCGCTGCAGCGAGAAATGCCGCCGTCTCGGACGGGTCGCTTGCGGGGCGGGGAGCGGGCGTGGGCGCCGAAGTGGGTGCGGGCGTAGGCGCGGGCGTCGAAACAGGCGACTGCGCAAGAGTCGGCGCAGATGCGGGCTTAGGCGCAAGTGCGGGATCGGGGCTTGACGGGCGAGCCCCGCCGCTCGTGAGTTCGTCGGCGGTCCACGGGCGATCATTCATCACGTCGTCAAGGCTCAGCGAAAACAGGTCGTCTTCACTCTCATCGAACATGTGGTGCACATGTCCACCAATTGCCGGAATCAATCCGCGACCGGTGCATGATGCCTTGCTTAACGCCATTCTGTCCCATCCTTTCGAAATACCAATGACATCGATTATATGGAACTTCCCAAGCGGCCCGGTCTTGGATTCGTGCTTTCCAGAACTCGCGCCCAAAAGGGGAGGGGCAATCCAGGCGAGTGCCTACTTGTCGCCGGCCGCCGCCTTGGCCTCATTGAGGTAGCTATAGAAGCTGTACTTGGAGATGCCAAAGAACTCGCAGGCGCGCTCGCTCGACTTGGAAATGAGGAAGGCGCCGCGACGGTCGAGGTAGCCAATGGCACGAATGCGCTCGTCTTTGGTCATGAGCGCCGCGGGCTTGCCCACAAACTGCTCGCACTCGTGCAGCAGGTCCTCGAGTAGGTCGCCGATGTTCTTGGTAATGGGCTCGGGCTCGGTATAGCCCGTGCCGCCGGTGCCGGTAAAGGCGTCGAGCGAACGCTCAAAAGCCTTCATAAGCGTGATGTCAAAGTTGATGCCCAAAATGCCGACGGGCTTGCCCTCGTCGTTGCGGATAAAGATGGTAGAGGACTTGAGCAGCTTGCCATCGGTGGTTTTGGTGAGGTATGGCTCGCGGTCGTGCACGTCGGTGGTGCCCTCGTGCATGGACTCAAACACAATATGGCTGGGGCCGTCACCCAGTTTGCGACCGCTGACGTGGCCGTTTTCGATCACTACGATGGAGTGGTCCACGTCCTCGGTCTCCAGATCGTGGACGACGACTTCGCAGTTGGGGCCAAATTGGAGCGCCAGGCCGTGTGCTAGGCGCTTGTAAAACTCAATCTGTGCGGGGGTCATGGGTGCCTTCCTAAAAATTAGTTTGGGCACACTTTGCCATAAACCACAC
>WGSR01000322.1 GCA_014871545.1 Collinsella sp.
GCAACCATGTCAACCCTTTCCACGCTGGAGGCAAACAGCCTCAAAGGCGCCCTCGAGGCGCTGCTGCTGGTGTCGAGCGACCCGGTGAGTGCGCCCGCGCTGGCCGGCGCACTGGATATCGCCCCCGGCGAATGCGCATCGCTGCTCGCCGAGCTCAAGGTTGAGTACGAGGAGGCCAACCGCGGCTTTCAGCTGCGCGAGGTCGCCGGCGGCTGGCGCCTGTTTACGCACCCCGCCTACCACGACGTGGTCGAGGCCTATGTGTTGAGCTGGGACACGCAAAAGCTGTCGCAGGCGGCGCTCGAAACCCTGGCCGTCATCGCATACCACCAGCCCGTGACTCGCGAGGTGGTCAAGGGCATCCGCGGCGTCAATTCTGACGGCGTCATCGCGTCGCTCGTGGACAAGGGCCTGGTGCGCGAGCTCGGCCGCGACCCCCAGCGCGGTCAGGCCATCATTTACGGCACGACCAACGCCTTCTTGGAAAAGTTCGGCCTGCGCTCCACCCGCGACCTGCCCGATCTGGAGCAGTTTGCCCCCGACGAGCAGTCGCGCCAGTTTATCCGCGAGCGTCTGAGCGGCCGCAGTATTCAGTCCACGCTCGAGGAACAGGCCGAGGACCTGGACGAAGAGCGTGAACTGCTCGATACCGATGTTGAAGATGTTGAGGCAGTCGAGGACTTGGAGACCCTGGTCGTCGACGAGACCTCGGAGGATTTGCATGACGAGGACTAACGAAGTAGGGGAGACGCGCGCCATAGGCAACGCAGTACCCGCAACCGACACCCAGCCCGTCTATCCGCACACCATGCGCCTGCAGCGCTTTTTGGCGCGCGCGGGCGTGGCGAGCCGCCGTGGCTCGGAGGACCTGATGGCCGCCGGCCGCGTGACCGTCAACGGCCAGGTCGCGACCGAACTGGGCACCAAGGTCGACGTCGACCGCGACCATATCGAGGTCGACGGCATGCCCGTCAAGCTCAACCAGGGCGCCGTATACTTGATGCTCTACAAGCCGACCGGCTACCTCACCACCATGAGCGATCCGCAGGAACGCCCTTGCGTGGCCGATCTGGTCCCGCGCGACCGCTTTCCGGGGCTCTTCCCGGTGGGTCGTCTGGACCGCGACACCACGGGCCTTTTGCTCTTTACCACCGACGGCGACCTGTCGCAGGACCTGCTGCACCCTAGCAAGCATGTCTATAAGACCTACCAGGCACTCGTTGACGGGCAGCTGACCGAACGCGATCTAGACCCGCTCCGCCATGGCATCGAGCTCGACGACGGCCTATGCCAGCCGGCAATCTGCCGCGTCATCACCGCACGCGAGGCCGAGGCCGTGGCGCCACAGGGCGTCAAGCCCGGTACCACCGCCGTGGAGGTCATCATCCGCGAAGGCCGCAAGAACCAGGTTAAGCGCATGCTGAGCAAGATTCACCATCCGGTGATCCGCCTGCACCGCTGCAACTTTGCCGGCCTGGAGCTCAAGGACGTGGCCAAGGGCTCGTGGCGCGAGCTCACCGACCGGGAAGTGCAGATCCTTAAAGAGGGCGGCATCCCGCCCAAGCAGGCGAGCGCCAAGAGCAACGGCGGCAAGCCCCAAGACACGCCCGCCAGCTGCACGCGTCACCACGGCAGCCACGGCTCCGCACCCAAGCGCAACACCTACCGCGAGCGCTACACGGGCTAGGCAACCCGCCGCGCCCCAGCGCCCGCGAACCATACCAGTACGTCAACCATCGAAAGGAAGCATTGCATGATCGTCGCCATCGACGGCCCCGCCGGTTCCGGCAAGTC
>WGSR01000323.1 GCA_014871545.1 Collinsella sp.
AAGATCATGGCAAAGCCGAGCTTGGCCTGAAGATCGTTGAGCAGCTTGATGACCTGCTTCTGGACGGTAACGTCCAGAGCGGTCGTGGGCTCGTCGCAGATGACCAGCTTGGGGTCGCGGGTAAGGGCCATAGCGATCAGGACACGCTGACGCTGGCCGCCGGAAAGCTCGTGTGGATAGCTCTCGAGCGTGCGCTTGGGATCGAGGCCGACGAGCTCCAGGAGCTCCTCGGCGCTGCGGGTTCCGCCGCGCTTGGTGAGCTGCTTCATCTGGGCAGAGATGAGCATGGAGGGGTTGAGCGAGGACAGGGCATCCTGATAGACCATAGCGATATCGGTACCACGCAGGCCGAACCACTCCTTCTTGCTCATCTTGAGCAGGTCACGGCCCTCCCAGAGGACCTCGCCGGAAAGGTGCTCGTCCTCATCGGTCAGGCCCATGATGGCCAGCGTGGTGATGGACTTACCGCAACCGGACTCGCCCACCAGGCCCATGGTCTGACCAGGACGGACGTCAAAGTTGACATGGTCGACAACGTTGATATCACCGTGATGCTCAAACTGAATGCAGAAGTCACGGACCGAGAGAATCGGCTCAACGGACTCGTCGGGCACGTGGCGATCGTCACGCTTGAGCTCGACATCGCGCAGGGCGCCAAGGCGAGCGGAGAGGGACTGGGCCTGCTCCTTGTAGGCGCGAACGGGGTCGGAGACCAGCAGATCGGCCTCGCGACGCTTGGAGGAATCGGTAGGATCCAGGGCGGCGGAGGGAGCAGCGGCCATGGCGTCGGTAATGCCCTCGGAGAGGATGTTGAGCGCCAGGCAGGTGATCATGATGGCCAGGCCCGGGAACAGCGCCTGCCACCAACGACCGGCGAGCACGCCGCCGCGGGCGTCGGCGAGGATGTTGCCCCAGGTAGCGGTGGGCTCCTGGATACCAGCGCCGATGAAGGTCAGCGAGGCCTCGAAGATGATGGCGTCGGCGACCAGGGTAACGGTGAAGACCATGATCGGAGCGATGCAGTTACGCAGAACATGCTTGATCAAAATCCACGGAGCCTTGGCGCCGGAAACGATGACCGCGCGGACATAGTCCTCGCCGTACTCGGACACGATATTGGCGCGCACGATACGGGCAATCTGCGGAGTGTACATAAAGCCGATGGCGAAGATGATCGACGGCACGGAGTTGCCCAGGATGGAGACGAAGACGGCCGCGAGGGCGATGCCCGGGATGGACATGATGATGTCCACGATACGCATGATCGTCTCGGAGACGGCCTTGCGCGAAACCGCTGCAAGGGCGCCCACGACCGAGCCGCAGACCAGAGCCATGGCAGTGGCGCCAAAGCCGATAATCAGCGAGTAACGACCACCGTAGAGCATACGCGACAGAATGTCGCGACCCTTATCGTCGGTACCGAAGATAAATCCGTTGCCGGGAGCCTGGCGAGCCGTAAAGATCTCGACCGGGCTATAGGGGGCAAGAAGGGGCGCCAGAATCGCAGTCAGGGCGACCAGCACCAGCACGACGGCGGCAATCTTAGAAGACAGCGTCATCTTCTTCCAGCCACCGAGCTTGAGCCCCTTGGAGGCAGCCTTCTCGAGCTGCTCGGTTTGCTTCTCTCGAATCTTTACCATAATCTACACCGTCCTGATGCGCGGGTTGATGAGCAGGTAGAGCATGTCAACCACGATGTTGATGATGATGAAGGCAAGAGCAACGACGATGACGACGCCCTGAACCAGGTTCGCCTCGTTGCCCTGAACGCCCTGCAGAATCGC
>WGSR01000324.1 GCA_014871545.1 Collinsella sp.
GGGCGCCACGAACCCGGCCCATATACTACGTTTGGGCCCTTACCCCCAACCATGCCAAAAACGCGAAAACAAAACCGCAGGTAGAACGCCTGTGGTTTTCTGCAAAACCGGGGTATGGTCGGGGGTGTCGACTCAAACGTAGTAGATGGGCCAGTTTCGTGGCGAGCGGTTCCGGCTGATCCCTTGGGGACGGAGGGAAACGGATCATTTTGGTCCCGCTAGGCTGGCGGAGGCACTCGTGCAGGGCCGCCCGAACAAAACTATGCCGGTTTACTACGATGAATTCGACATTCCCGACCATGACTGCATTTTTCTAAATATTGCAAGCGTTCTACCTGCGCTTTTGCAAGCGCGCAATTTGCCGTGGTCGAAGGTGGACGATTCATCGTAGTAAACCGGCATAGTTTTGAAATGGCATTAAAGCGGTAGCAGCTATTTTGCTATGCCGGGGCGCTTGGCCTTTGGGCAACTACCCTCGCAGGTAGGCGATGGCGATCTGCGTGCGGTTGCGCAGGCCCATTTTGGCAAGGATCGAGCTGATGTGGTTGCGTACCGTGCCTTCGCCCATATAGGCGGTGGCAGCAATCTCCTTGTTGTCGAGGCCGCGGGCGATGAGCTCTGCGACTTCGAACTCGCGGTCGGTCAGGCTGGCAAAGGCGGCGGGCCGGCGAGGCGTGTCGGCCTCGGACCCCGCCCCATCAAAGTCGATATCCTCGATCGCCTTGCCCTCGAGCACGCGTTTACCGTCCATGACCTGCGCCAGTGCTGGCGGAATGGCGGCGACATCGGTCTTGATCAGGTAGCCGCGGGCGCCCAGCTTGAGCGCCGACACAATGTACTCGTCATCCGAGAATGTCGTCAGAAACACCACGCGTGCCGCAGGGTCGTGCTCAAGGATCTCGCGTGCCGCCGAAAGTCCGTCGCGCCCCGGCATCTGAATGTCGAGCAGCGCGATATCGGGCGCGTGCTCGCTGTAGAGCGCGACCGCCTCGTCGCCATTGGCGCCGGTACCCACCACTTCGATCTGCGGCTGGGCGCCCAGGATAATCTTGAGCGAATCGACCACCAAGCGGTCGTCGTCGACAACGATGAGCCTCATCGGCCCTCATCTCCTTGCTGTTTGGGGACGGTGGCAAACACGCGCCAGCCGGGGGCGCCGGCGCGCAGGCCGGCGGTGAAGGTTCCGCCAAGCGCCTCGACGCGCTCGCGCATGGAGGCGAGCCCCATGCCTTCTACGACGTTGCTGCTGCTCGCCGGGGTCGCGTCCGCGCCATCATCGGTAACGATGAGCTGGTAAAACGACGGATGCTCCATGCACCGCACGGTAATGGTTTTGGCATGGGCGTGGCGCATGGCGTTGGAAAGCGCCTCGCGCAGCACCGCCGCAAAGCAGTTGGCGACGTTGGCGGGCGCATGCTCCGCCAAAACCTCAAGCTCAATCTGCGGACCGCTGTCCGAGCGTGCGCCTTCAACGATGCGCTCGAGCTGCACGGAGAGGTCAGTCGCATTGTCGTTGAGCGCGTGGACGCTGGCGCGCACGAGCTGGAGCGCCTCGTCAACCGTGTGTTTGACGTCGGCGAAATCGGCGGCGACGCCGGGCTCATCGGCATGGACCACGCGCAAGGCCTCGGCTTGA
Organism: Collinsella sp.; assembly: GCA_014871545.1. Classification (GTDB taxonomy): domain Bacteria; phylum Actinomycetota; class Coriobacteriia; order Coriobacteriales; family Coriobacteriaceae; genus Collinsella. The sequence goes on from WGSR01000324.1 coordinate 1,637, forward strand.
AGCGAAGCGCGCGTGAGCTGGTGGCCCACGTTATCGTGGATTTCGCGCGCGATGCGGGCGCGTTCGGCGAGCGTCGCGAGCTCGACTTCGTAGTCCTGGCGGTCGGC
>WGSR01000325.1 GCA_014871545.1 Collinsella sp.
CCCAAGATCACCCCGCACCGCGATGCCATGCGCGCCAACCTTGCCCATGCCCTGGGCGTTGACGTCGAAAACGTGGGCGTCGCCGCCACTACGACCGAAAAGCTCGGCTGGGAAGGCCAAGGCGAGGGAATTGGCGCCTGGGCCGTCTGCCTGCTACAGAAAACCGTTAAGGAGTAACGAATGCGTATCTACAACAGCGCTACCCATAAAAAGGAAGAGTTCCAGCCCATCGAGTCCGGCAAGGTCCGCATGTACGTGTGCGGCCCCACGGTCTACGACAACATCCACATCGGCAATGCCCGCACGTTCATCAGCTTCGATGTGATTCGTCGTTGGCTCATCGCGAGCGGCTACGAGGTCACGTTCGCCCAGAACCTCACCGATGTCGATGACAAGATCATCAAGCGCGCCAACGAGCAAGGCCGTACGGCTGCCGAGGTCGCGACGGAGTTCTCCGACAAGTTCATCGGCGTCATGCGCGCTGCCAACGTGCTCGATCCCGATGTGCGTCCCCGCGCCACCAAAGAGATCGGTCCCATGATCGCCATGATCAAGACGCTTATCGAGCAGGGCCACGCTTACGCAGCCGATAACGGCGATGTGTACTTTGCCGTGCGCAGCGATCCCAACTATGGTCAGGTCTCGGGCCGCAACATCGACGACCTTATGGTTGGCGCACGCATTGAGGAGAACGAGGACAAGAACGACCCGCTCGACTTTGCCCTGTGGAAGGCCGCCAAGCCCGGCGAGCCCAGCTGGCCGAGCCCCTGGGGCGAGGGCCGTCCCGGCTGGCACACCGAGTGCGCCGCCATGGTGCACCGCTACCTGGGCACCCCGATTGACATCCACGGCGGCGGCTCTGACCTTGCCTTCCCGCATCACGAAAACGAGTGCGCCCAGGCCACCTGCGCCTGGCACCAGGGCTTCTCCAACACCTGGATGCACACGGGCATGCTGCTGGTAGACGGCGAGAAGATGTCCAAGTCGCTCGGCAACTTCTTTACGCTGGCCGAGGTCCTCGAGCAGCACTCCGCTGCCGCCCTGCGCCTGCTGATGCTGCAGACGAGCTATCGCTCGCCGCTCGACTTCTCTTGGGAGCGCCTGGAGGGTGCCGAGAACTCGCTCACGCGTATCGCCGGCACGGTCGAGAACCTGCGCTGGGCTGCAAGCCACGCGACGGCCGACGCCGATGAGGCTGCCGCCGAGGCGTTTGTCGCCAAGGCCGCCGAGACTCGTACTGCCTTTAAGGAGTGCATGGACGACGACTTTAACACCGCCGGTGCCATGGGTGCCGTCTTTGGCTTTGTCACCGAGTGCAATCAGTATCTGGAGCAGGCGGGCGATGCTGTCGACAAGGCCGCCGTGCTTGCTGCCGCCGATACGCTGGCCGAGTTGCTCGATACGTTTGGCGTTGAGCTTCCCGAGCCCAAGGTCGAGCTGCCGCTGGGCCTGCTGGGCGTTGCTGCCGGTTTGGTTGCCTACACTGGTGACGATGTGGATGAGGCAGCTGCCAAGATTCTCGAGGCTCGCGCCGAGGCCCGTGCCGCCAAGAACTGGGATCTGGCCGACGCCATCCGCGACCAGCTCAAGGACCTGGGCCTCACCATTGAGGATACTGCCGCTGGCACCCGTATTAAGTCTCTCTAATCCCCGCGGGTTTCCCAAGCACCCGACCTTGCCGTTCAAACCGTCGCTCGCGTACTCAAGTACGCGTCGCTCCTCTTTCACGGC
>WGSR01000326.1 GCA_014871545.1 Collinsella sp.
CCGCCACCAAGCAGAGCCTGGGGCTGTAGCGGGATTTCCCGCAGCGCACCTGCCAAATAGGGACAGGTTTGTTTTGGCAGGTTTAGAAGTTTTACCTACCAAAATAAACCTGTCCCTTTTTGGTCGGTTTTGATGAGGGGTGTCGCATGCGGCATGTGCATATTCATGTGACGGGCATTGTGCAGGGCGTTGGCATGCGGCCGTTTGTGTATCGCGAGGCCATGGCACATGGCATTTGTGGATGGGTGCTCAATGCGGGCGACGGTGTGCATATCGAGGCGCACGCTTTGGCCGATGCGCTCGATGCTTTTGTTGCCGCGCTTTCTGAGCATGCGCCTGCGGCAGCTCGCGTTGAGCGAGTCGATATTGCGGATTTGGAGCCTGGCGGCTGGAGCGCTGCCGATGAGCAGGGCTTTCACATTGTGGCGTCGCAGGACCAGACCGCGCACACGACGCTCGTCTCGCCCGATATCGCCACCTGCGACGATTGCCTGCGCGAGTTGTTCGATCCCGCCGACCGACGCTATCACTACCCCTTTATCAACTGCACTAACTGCGGACCGCGCTTTACCATCATCCGCTCGCTGCCTTACGATCGAGCGGCTACCTCGATGGACCGTTTTCCCATGTGCCCCGAGTGCGCCGCGGAGTATGCCAATCCGCTCGACCGGCGTTTTCACGCGCAGCCCGATGCCTGCTTTGATTGCGGGCCGCATATTACGTGGCGCGAGGCTGTGAACGGCGATGCGTGCGGGAATTCGTCCGCGACACCGGCCGTCGGCACCACACGCGAGGCCAGCGACGCCATTATCGACCGCTGTGTTGAGCTGCTGGCCAGCGGTGGCATCGTCGCCATCAAGGGCCTGGGCGGATTCCACTTGGCATGCGACGCCTCCAACGAGCAGGCGGTAGCCGAGCTTCGCCGCCGCAAACGCCGCAGCAACAAGCCGCTTGCCGTTATGGTACGTAGTCTTGCTGATACCGAGCGCCTGTGTCATATCGATGATGCTGAACGCGATCTGCTCGCTGGCAGTATCCGCCCCATCGTGCTGCTGCGCCGGCGCACTGTTAGCGAGGACAACGACGGTTCCCCCGACATCCTCGCCCTCGCGCCATCTGTCGCGCACGACCTGCCCGAGCTCGGCGTCATGCTCCCCTATACGCCGCTTCAACATCTGTTGCTTGCCGCGGCAGAAGTCTGCGGTATGCACGCGCTCGTCATAACCAGCGGAAACCTGAGCGAAGAACCCATCGAGACCGACGACGACCTTGCCTGGGAACACCTCGTTGCCGCCGGCATCGCCGACGCGTTGCTCGGTAACGACCGCGCGATTCTCTCGCGCTATGACGATTCCGTGGTGCGCGTGGTCGACGGCGCCGTTATGCCCGTGCGCCGCGCTCGGGGATATGCACCCCAGCCGCTGCCGTTGCCGGCGCTCGACGGCGCTCCGTCCTGCGTGCTCGCCTGCGGGCCACAACAAAAGGCCACGATTGCGCTCACACGTGAAGGGACGAACGGCGAGGCGCCCTGTTTTGTGTCGCAGCATATCGGCGATGTTGAAAACGGCGGGACCTTCGATGCCTGGAACGCCGCGCGCACGCGCTTGGAAGATCTCTTTGATTTGGCGCCCGCCGCCTTGGCCTGCGATGTACACCCCAGCTATCTATCGGGCCAGTGGGCGCGCGAGCAGGCGCGAAAATGCAATCTGCCGCTCGTCGAGGTGCAGC
>WGSR01000327.1 GCA_014871545.1 Collinsella sp.
CCGATGCTCTTTAGCCCGATCAAGGTCGGTGCGACCGAGGTCAAGAACCGCGTCTTTATGCCGCCGGTGTCCACGAACCTGGCCGATCATGGCTATGTGACCGACGACTTGGTCGATCATTACCGTGCCCGCGCCAAGGGCGGCGTTGGCCTTATCATCACCGAGGTCGTGACGGTCGAGCCTACCTATACCTATCTGCCGGGTGACATGTGCTGCTACGACGACACGTTTATCCCTGGCTGGGAAAAGCTCGCCGCGGCCGTCCACGAGTATGGCTGCAAGATCATGCCGCAGCTCTTCCACCCCGCCTATATGGCCTTTAACATTCCGGGCACGCCGCGGCTGATCGCTCCGTCCTTCGTGGGACCGTCCTATGCCCGTGAGGCACCGCGTCCTATCACGGTCGACGAGATTCACGAGCTCACGCATCAGTTTGGCGACGCTGCCGTGCGTATGCAGAAGGCCGGTGTCGATGGCGTCGAGGTCCATGCGGCGCACGCCCACGGCATGCTCGGCGGTTTCTTGACCCCGCTCTATAACAAGCGTACCGATGAGTACGGCGGCTCGCTCGACGCCCGCATGCGCTTTTTGCTCGAGGTCATCGCCGAGATTCGCGAGCGCTGCGGCAAGGACTTTATCATCGACGTCCGCATCTCGGGCGATGAGTACACCGATGGCGGTCTGACCCTCAACGACATGATCTACGTCTCGCGTCGCCTGGAGAAGGCCGGCGTCGACATGATTCATGTGTCGGGCGGCACCACCATCAAGCGCGGTTCCGCGATTCCTGCCGCCGGTACCCAGCAGGCCTCGCACGCTGCCTGCTCGCGCGAGATCAAAAAGCACGTCAACATTCCTGTCGCCACCGTCGGCCGCATCAACGAGGCCTGGATCGCCGAGGAGCTGATCGAGGACGGCGCTGCCGACATCTGCATGATGGGCCGCGCCAATCTGTGCGATGCCGAGTTCTGCAATAAGGCCGCTGCCGGCAACGCCGACGACATCCGCCCCTGCATCGGCTGCCTGCGCTGCCTGAACGGCATTATGTTTGGCAAGCGCATCTCCTGCACCGTCAATCCCGATGTTGAGCGCGACGAGGCCGGCTACGAGCCTGCCGCCGAGGCTAAGAACGTGCTGGTTGTGGGCGCTGGTCCTGCGGGCATGGAGGCAGCCTACATTGCTGCCAAGCGCGGCCACAACGTAGTGCTCGTGGATAAGCAGGACGAGCCGGGTGGCGAGATGCGCATCGCGGCCGTTCCGCCGGCAAAGCAGGAACTCACCCGCGTGATCAAGTATCAGTACCGTCGCCTGGCCGAGGTCGGCGTGAAGTGCGTATTTGGCACCGAGCTTACTGCCGAGGACATTCAGCGTGACTACGCCGGCTACGAGGTCGTCCTGGCCTATGGCGCCGAGCCCATCGCCCCGGCCTTCATGCAGGGATTTAAGCAGGTCATGACGGCTGACGACCTGTTGGGCGGCAAGGCTTTCCCGGGCAAGAAGATTGTCATCGTGGGCGGCGGCACCGTCGGTTGCGAGACGGCCGACTACCTGGCCCCGTTGGTCAACGATCTGTCGCCGGCCAATCGCGACGTCACCGTCATCGAGATGACCAAGACGCTCGCCGCCAACGAGGGCGGCGCCGGTCGCGCGGTGCTCATCACGCGCATGCTCTCCAAGGGCGTTCACGTGCTGACCGAGGCCAAGGTGACCGAGATTACCGAGGA
>WGSR01000328.1 GCA_014871545.1 Collinsella sp.
AGACCGGCACCTTGCCGATCAGCTGCTGCACCTGCTCGTAGGTCTCCACCACGGCATCGGGATCGCCGGGGCCGTTGGACAAAAAGACGCCATCGGGATTCATATCGAGCACCTCACTCGCGGGCGTATCCCACGGCACGACGGTCAGGTCGCAGCCGGCGCGGACCAGGCCCTCCAGAATGCCGCGCTTCACGCCGCAGTCGTAGGCAACCACCTTGTGGCGGGCAGGGGCGGCGGCGGTGAGCGCAAAATCATGCGTAGCAGGCAGGTCGCTCGCAGTAAAGGCATGAGGCTCAGGGCAGCTCACGGTCTTGACCAAGTTCTCGCCCACCAACGTGGGGGCTGCGGCCAGACGCTCGGCAAGTTCGTCGACGTCAAAGACCTCGGTCGAGATAATGCCCATCTTGGAGCCGTTGTCGCGCAGGTGGCGCACCAAGGCGCGGGTGTCGACGCCCTCGATAGCGACGATACCGTGGGCGCGCAGGTACTCCGGCACGCTTTCGGCAGAACGCCAGTTAGAAGGCGTAGCGCACATGTCGCGCACGATCATGCCACGCATGGCCGGAGCGCTCGCAGGGCGAGCGGCGTCACCGGGGAAGGCCGACTGGACGTCGGTCTCATCGATACCGTAGTTGCCGATCTGCGGATAGGTCATGGTTACGATTTGGCCGGCATAGCTCGGATCGGTCATGACCTCAAAATAACCCTCGAGCGATGTGTTGAAGCAGACTTCGCCGGTCGCGGTGCCCTCGGCGCCGCATGCACGTCCATAAAAAATGGTCCCATCCTCAAGGTACAGGATGCAGGGACCGCAGGTGCCCTTACTGGTTTTTGCCAGCATACGCTGGCAAAGTTCGCTGGGCGCGATGGTGCGGGCAGCGGTGCCCGCGGTATGGTTGTTCGCCATAATTCTCCTTCCCGGTCTCACAGGACCGGCTTAAAGGTTGGTAGTTAGGCCTCGCGGTATTGTAACCGCAAGTATGCTCCATGGCGTTAATTTCATCGAAATGTTTACGAAATGATAATTATGACTTCCTATGCATAAATGATTTTTCTGGGACGGGGAGTAAAAAATCATTCTGAGAGCAGGGCTTTGTCGCCAACTGCATACATGACAGAATGATTTTTTAATCCCCGTCCCAGAAAAATCATCCCGCGTGGGCGCTTGGCTCACGCGGGATGATGGCGTCTTATTTGTCCTGCTCCAGCAGATCGGACGGCGTGCGATCGGGCTTGCCGCCGCGGAAAATCTCGCGGCCATGCAGACGATGCTCCAGGTCACGTTCGGCCTTTTCCTCGTCAATCTTGGTCTGGCTCACCGCCGGGTCCTCAATCAGCGACGACACCGAGTTCACCTGCTTTTGGATGCGCTCGGCAATCGTATCGTCCATGCTTACGATATGCATCTTCCAGTCGATGTTCGTGGCACTCGATGAGCTCTTGGTCCACACAAACGTCAAAATGGCGCTCTGATGACCCTGTGCGGGGAACATGCCAAAGAAGGAATCATGCTGGATATTGCTGTCCTCATCGATATAGGCGTGCACGTTGTACACCACGCGGTCAATCTTGTCGTTGAGCAAGGCGTTGGTCGCAAGCGCCGCTGCCTGGATCTGCCCGTTGGACAGCAGCTCAAGCTCGTTAACAGACGATGTGTCCAACACCGTCACCTCGACCGTACCCGTACGCTCAGCGGCCTCATCGCCGGTAAAGTCGAGCGGG
>WGSR01000329.1 GCA_014871545.1 Collinsella sp.
CCATGTCGCGAATGGTGCGGAACTGGTCGTCGGTGAGGTTGCGCTTGACGCCGCAGACGGTGCGGGAGTTGGAGTGGCTGGCGACGAAGGGGCGCGTGGCGCGGGCGGCAACTTCGTCAAAGCACTCATCGTTGAGGTGGGAGACGTCGAGCACCATGCCGGCGTGCTCCATCTGCGTAAGCGCCTCGATGCCGGCGGCGGTGAGGCCGGCATGGGTGTCATGGCCGCTCGCGAGCGGTCCCTGCGCGTTCCAGCTGAGTGATGACATGAGTACGCCCAAGCTCTTGAGCACCTCGATCAGCGCGGGGTCCTCGGCAAAGAACGTGGCGTTTTCGATGGTGTGGATGCAAGCGACCTTGCCGTCCTTGAGCGCGGGGCGAATGTCTGCGGCGCTGCGCACGTTGACCATGCGGTCGTGGTTGAGCATTGCCTGGCCACTCATGTGCGCCATGATCTGCGCCTGAAAGCGCGCGGCGTGGGCGGTGGGAATCTCGTCGGGGACAAACGTGGCGAAGCACTGTGCCCATGGCGTGTTGCCGATCTTTGCGAGCGAGATGGCGCAGGCGTTGCCCTCGATAAGGTCGAAATCCTGCGGATGCGTCTCGTCGCCGGGGAAATAGCCGTCGGTGCCCGCGGTAAAGCGCAGGTCAAGATCGAGTGTGGCCCAGCCGATGCGGTCGGCGGTGTCACAGTGCAAGTCAAATACGGGATATGCCATGGTTCCTCCGGTTGCAGCGTTTCTTTGCAAACTGTCATTGAATTGTATGACTAGGGTATAGTTAGCGCCATATGTTCACGGCGGCCTGCGTTGTGCGCCGCCCTTATCACGGAGGTTACCATGTCCAACCAGGGCAAGAAGGTCAAGACCCATTATCGCGGCACGCTCGACGACGGCACGCAGTTCGATAGCTCCTACGATCGCGGCGAGCCGCTGGAGTTCACCTGCGGTGCCGGTCAGATGATCAAGGGCTTTGACGCCGCCGTTGTCGACATGCAGGTGGGCGAGAAGAAGTCCGTACACATTCCTGCGGCCGATGCCTATGGTGAGCACAATCCCGAGATGGTTATTACCTTCCCGGCCGAGCAGGTTCCCAACATCGAGCAGATCGAGAAGGGCATGAAGCTCTTCCTGTCCACGCCGAGTGGCATGCCCGTCCCTGCCGTTGTCATCGATGTGACGCCCGAGGCCGTGACGCTCGACGCCAACCACGAGCTCGCCGGCAAGGATCTCAACTTTGACATCGAGCTCGTCGAGGTCGAGGACTAGGCTATGCCTGCAAATCTGGTTTCGACAGCGTGCCTCGGAAATCTCAACGATCCGTCCTATGAGCTTTTGCTTCGCCGGGAGCTGGGCGGTGTCTTTGAGGTCGATGAGTTACTGCTCGATTGGGACCAGGCCGATGCCCGCACATTCGTGGGCGTGACGGAGCTGGGGCGTACGGTCGATATTCGGCTGGGCGCTGCCGATGGCGTTCGCCTTGTCGATGGCGATGTGATTGCCATCGACTGTACGGGCATGGTACCTGTGACGGTTGTCGTGCGCCTACGCAGCGCCGAAGTCTATCTGGTCGAAGTCGACCGCATGGACCCGATTGCGCTCGCGCATGCGTGCTGGGAGATCGGCAATATGCACGCGCCGCTTTTCCGAGGCGATCCGGACGAGTATACCGTGCGCATGTATACGCCGGTGCAGCCTGTTTTGGGCCGCATGCTCCGGGG
>WGSR01000033.1 GCA_014871545.1 Collinsella sp.
AAGATGGCCAAGCAGGCCGGTGTCGAGCCCGTCATCCTTATGGAGCATGTCACCAAGATCTATCCGGCACAGCCCAACAAGCCTGCACTCGACGACATTAACATCGAGATCTATCCGGGCGAGTTCGTCTTCCTGGTCGGTCACTCCGGCTCGGGTAAGACCACGCTGCTGTCGACGCTCAACCGCGACGTCAAGCCGACGAGCGGCCGCATCCTGGTTGCCGGTCAGGACCTCATGAAGATCAAGAACCGCAAGGTTCCGTTCCTGCGCCGCCAGATTGGCGCCGTGTTCCAGGACTTTAAGCTTCTGCCGCAAAAGACCGCCTACGAAAACGTGGCGTTTGCCCTGCAGTGCATCGGTAAGCCCAAGGGCGTCATTCGCAGTCAGGTGCCCGAGGTACTGCGTCTGGTCGGTCTGGCCGACCAGATGGACTCGCTGCCCGACCAGCTTTCCGGTGGCGAGCAGCAGCGCGTTGCCGTCGCCCGCGCTATGGTCAACCGTCCGCCGCTGCTGATCTGCGACGAGCCCACGGGTAACCTCGACCCGGCGATCTCGCTGGGCATCATGAAGCTGCTCGAGCGTATTAACCGCACCGGCACCACCGTGATCGTCGCCACGCACGACCGCGAGATGGTCGATAGCATGCACCGTCGCGTGATCGCCCTCGAGGGCGGCCACGTTATCCGCGACCAGGAGAGGGGAGGTTACGGTAACTATGGCACCAACTAACGTGGGCTACTCCTTCAAAGAGGCAATCAGCCACTTCTTCCGTAACTGGACTACCTCGCTCGGCGCCGTCATCACGATCTTCCTTTCGCTGTTTATCATCGGCCTGTTCATCATGGGCTCCGCGATGCTGAACTCCGTGATCGGCACCGTCGAGGATCAGGTTGTCATCAACGCGTTCATTAGTGATGACGCCGATCAGGCCGATGTTCAGGCTTTTGAGGCCGAACTTAAGACGTGGAATAACGTCAAGTCCGTGACCTATAAGGATAAGGACGACGCGCTGGCCGAGTATACGAGCAAGATGTCGGGCAACGCCGACGCCACCATGAGCGCGCTCGATGGCCAGAACCCGCTGCCGGCTTCCTTTGCTATTGAGATGGACGATCCGTCCAAGGTCGAGAGCACGGCAGAGAAGCTCAAGAAGGATGACGATTTCCAGAAGATCGCGGATGACGGCGACGTCAACGCGAGCGTGCTGTACGGCCAGGAGGAAGTGAGCCGCCTGTTCCAGGTGACCAACTACATCCGCATTGCCGCCGTGGTGCTCGTTGGCCTTCTGACCTTTATCGCATTCATCTTCATCAACAACACGATTCGCCTGTCCATCACGGCGCGTCGTCGTGAGATTGCGATTATGCGTCTGGTCGGCGCCAGCAACGGCTTCATTCGTGGCCCGTTTATCACCGAGGGCGTGCTGCAGGCCATTTTGGGCTCGCTGCTTTCCATCGGCGTTCTGGAACTGCTGCGCAATCTGATGATTCCGCGTCTGCAGGAGAGCATCGGCTGGATGTCGTTTGCCCTGCCGATGCAGTACTACCTGGTGACCTATGCTGCGCTGATTCTGGTCGGCGTGATTATCGGTCTCTTTGGTTCTGCCATAGCCATGCGTCGCTACCTGCGCGTGTAGGCATGCCTGGAATTCATCCCTTCCAACGGGTCGTCTCTTATGGGGCGGCCCGTTTTTTGATTCCTAGGGGACGAAGGAAACGGATTATCGTGGCGCTGGTCTATCTATGTGATCCGTTTTCCTTCGTCCCCTAGGGATCATTTGGGTAGACTCTTGGGATGTAAACGGCAATCGATAGTTAGGAGGCGCCATGGGGCGCAATAACAAGCATAAGCGTGGAGCTCGCAATAAGCGCGGGCCGGTGCGCAGCGAACGCCGTCCGAGCCTGACCGGGCGCGTGCAGCTCCATGAGCACAGTGCCTATGTCATAACCGAGAATGGCGACTACAAGGTCATGGGCCGCGGCAAGCGCGAGATTATGGATGGCGATACCGTTGCCGTGAGCATTAAGAACAGCCCGCACGGTGAGCGGCGCGCCGTGATCGAAGGCGTGGTTGAGCGCGCAGCCATAAGCGTGGTGGGTACGTACCAGACCGCCGGTCCGCTTGGTGTGATTGAGCCGCTCGATTCGCGCCTGAAGGCCGACTTCTTCATTTTGCCCGAGGATACCTCGGCGGATCGTCTGGGTGTCCACCCGGGTGATGCCGTTGTCGCGCGCATTTTGACCTACCCGACGCGCCTGGAATCGGGCACTGTGACGATCGAACGCCGCATTGGCGGAGATGACGCGCCCGATTTGGGCGTTCAATATGTGATGGCGCGTTACGGCTATACCGATAGCTATCCCGAAGCCGCGCTAGACGAGGCCGAGGGGCTTTCGCTCGATGTGTCCGCGGCGCTTAAGGACCCGCTCCGCCGCGATCTGCGCGACCGCTTTGTCATCACGATCGACCCGGTCGACGCGCGCGACTTTGACGATGCCATTTCGCTGGAGCGCACGCCCGAGGGTGGCTACAAGCTGGGTGTGCATATCGCCGACGTTTCACACTATGTGGCTTGGGACGGGCATATCGATCTTGAGGCTCGCCATCGCACGACATCGGTGTATCTGGCCGATCGCGTGCTTCCCATGCTGCCCGAACGCCTGTCCTGTGACCTGTGCTCGCTTCGCCCTGACGAGGACCGTCTTGCGTTTACCGTCGATATCGAGCTCGATGCACAGGGTCGCGTGCGGCATTACGATCCGTACCCCAGTGTGATTCGCTCGCGTGTGCGTATGGACTATGACGGCGCCGAGGCGCTGCTGGTGCGTGCCGGCGCGGTTGAGTATTCGGTGCTGGAGGGTGCAGCCGAGGATGTTGCGGCTGCCGAGACCTCGCGCGAGGAAGCGCTTGAGCGCGGCCTTGCGTGCGAGGAGGCCGCCCGCGGCTACAACATCGACCTCGGCGATTTCCTTGTCGCCGCTAACGAACTCGCCGAACTTCGCCGTCGTATTCGTCGCGCCCGCGGCTCAGTCGATTTTGACACGGCCGAGATTCGCGCTCTATTGGATGAGGACGGAGTGCCCGTGCAGATTGTGGCGCGTGAGCGTTCGTGTGCCACGTCGCTTATCGAGGAAGCCATGCTGCTCGCCAACGAGTGCATTGCAGAGTGGCTGGCAGACCGTGATATCGAGGCCTGCTATCGCGTGCATGAGGATCCGAGCCCCGATAGCCTGCACGGTGCCGCCGTTGCGCTGGCGCAGCTAGGCATCATCGACGATCGCCGTGCTGCCGGTATTGCCCTGGGGAGCCCCGATGAGCTGCAGGCTGCAGTTGATGCTGCCGCCGGTACGGCAAACGCACCGCTCGTCAACACGCTGCTTCTGCGCAGCATGCAGCGCGCGCTGTACAAGCCGCGCAACGAGGGCCACTTTGCGCTCGCCGCGCCGTGCTACTGCCACTTTACGAGCCCCATCCGTCGCTACCCCGATCTGGTGGTGCACCGCGTACTCAAGCTGCAGTTGGCCTATGAGCAGCTCGGCGGCAAGGACGCCTTGGTCCGTACGTCGCGGCTGATCGGCAAGGGACGCGAGTCGCTGCCGCGCATTCTGCCGCAGATCTGCCGCGCATGCAGCGATGCCGAGCGCGCGGCAGATGCCGCCAGCCATGCGACGCAAAAGATCAAGATTGCCCAGTACTATGAGGACCGTCTAGGCGAGCGCTATGCCGGAACCGTCTCGTGGGTTAGCAGCATGGGCCTCTTTGTGCGCTTGGATCTAACGCAGGTCGAAGGCTTGGTTTCGATCAAGAGCCTGGGCAACGAGTGGTTCGAGTTCGACGAGGACGCGCTAACGCTCACGGGTGCCGACACGGGCACCCGTTACGAGCTGGGGCAGCGCGTGATCATCGAGGTCTCGCGCGTCAATACCACGCGTGGGCACTTGGACTTCAAGCTTATCCATTAGCCAAATCCCGACTGATGGTGGGGAGCGGAGGGCGGCCTTTCGGGGCCGCCCTCCGCATTTGAATCGTGGCTACCTTGCCGTCTGCTCGGCCGCCCGCTTACCTGCTATTTGAGAGGTAAAACCTACCAAAATAAACCTGTCCCTTTTTGGCAGGTTTACAAGAAAGCGGGGATGAGATGGCGACGGTGTACGGTTATGCGCGGGTGAGTTCGCGCGATCAGAATCTGAATCGGCAGCTGGATGCGCTGGGCGCCTATGGCGTGGGCTCAGCGAATATTTATGCCGACCATGCGAGCGGCAAGGACTTCGATCGACCGCGTTATCGCGAGCTGCTGCACGTCCTGGGAGACGGGGACGTGCTGGTGGTGCTTTCTATCGACCGACTTGGTCGTAATTACTCCGAGATTCTTGAGGAATGGCGGCGCATTACCAAAGAGCTCGGGGTTGCCATTGTGGTGTTGGACATGCCATTGCTTGACACGCGTGTCAGGGCCAGCGACGCGCCGGATGTGACCAACACCCTGATTGCCGATATTGTGCTGCAACTGCTGAGCTACGTGGCGCAGGTGGAGCGCGAGAATATCCATCGGCGCCAGGCGGAGGGAATTGCAGCGGCGCGGGCGCGAGGGGTCCGTTTCGGTCGACCTCGCAAGCCGTGCCCTCCTCAGTTTGAGCTGGTGCGCGATAGCTATGAGGCGGGCGATATTACCCGCAGCCAGGCAGCAAAGTGCCTGGGCGTGTGCGTGGGGACGTTCGATCGCTGGATGCGCGAGGCGGGGTAGGGGTTTGCGTCGCTTTGTCGCTTCCTGTTGCGATTCAAATTTTGATACGGTGACGATGCCATTTGGGGCTACACTCGCTGATATTCAAAAAAGGAGGTTGGCCCTTGGCGCGCGTAAAACAAATAATCGGATGGACCGCGATCGTTCTGTTCGCTGCAACGCTGGCGGGCATCTGGGTGCTGACGGAGCAAAATGCGGTGGAGACGTCGTTGCTGAGCGAGTCCACCGCGCGTGTGGTGGAGGGCCGGGCTACGGGCGTTCAGGCTGCCGATGCCACGGGTGAAGCCCAGACGGAGAGCGGAATGACCGGGGGCACCGATTTGGCTGCCTCGAATGTCCGGTCTGGCCGACTTGCTTCCATTCGCATGTGGGCGGGCACAAACGTCCGTCGCGTTGCCCATACCGTAGAGTTTTTCTTCGTCGGATTGTTCGCCTCGGTGGTCGTGGTTTGCTTTTCCAGGCGTCCGTGGAGCGTATGCTCCCGTTGCGTGCCCGTGTTTCTCTTTTGCGCTGCCTGCTCCGTTGGCGACCAGGTGCATAAGATCTTTGTTCCCGGCAGGCATTTCGACGTTATCGATTTAGGATTCGATGCTGCGGGCTATGTCACCGCCATGCTGTTGGTATTGCTGGCAGCGGCGTTGGTGCGCCATGCGACTCGGCCGATCGGCGCCCATGCGAGGCGCTAGCCTTAAGGCGAGACATCGCGACTGCCTATGCTTCGACATTGACTACAATAACGGCTGCAATCGCGAGTGGTCGTCGATGTGCAGTTTTCCAGACACCTGTTTTCTCTAAGAAAGGAAATCCCATGGCGGTATTGTTTGTTGAATATCCCAAGTGCTCGACCTGTAAGAAGGCCAAGGCATGGCTGGACGGACATGGGGTAGAGTATATCGACCGCGATATCGTTTTGGACAATCCCACAGCTGATGAGCTTGCGACCTGGATTGCTCGTTCGGGGCTGCCGGTGCGGCGCTTCTTTAATTCGTCGGGCATGAAATATCGAGAGCTGGGCCTGAAGGCGCGTCTGGATGCGGGCATGACGGATCGGGAGTGCTACGAGCTGCTGGCGACCGACGGCATGCTGGTCAAGCGTCCGCTGCTGGTGGGCGATGACTTTGCGATTCCCGGCTTTAGGGAAGCGGTTTGGGCCGAGGCGTTACTGTAGCGGCTGCGGAAAGTGCGTCCCGTTTTGAGTGCTCGGGTTGGGACGTGTTTTCCATTGGCGGGCTCGCTCGGCTCAATTTCCATCGGCGGGCTCGCTCGGCTCAATCCTCGCGCTGTGCCCATTCGTGCGGATCGTAGACTTTTACGTGCTTGTTGGGCTTGCCACTCCAGTACTCCTCGTCCATAAAGGGCAGATATGCCTGAACGCCAGGGCAGATAAAGGGAATCCGCTGCTGTTGCAGTCGCTCGCGCTGACGCTGTTCCAGGTGCGCCTCGGATATGACGGTCGGCATGCCGGACAGCTCGACGAGACTTGCCTGGATTCGCTTAAGGTCGGGTAGTCCCGCGTGCCATGACATCCGCATGATCAAAAAGGATGCACGGCGGTATTTTGCCTGCACCACAGTAATGGCGGGGCGTAACGTGGGGTGAATTTTGTCCCGTTCGGGCCAAAGGTCGGCAGTGATCTCGAGGCCCAGGGTCTCCCATAGGTAATCAAGCTCTTCGTCCATGGCGCCTCGATATCTACGCGATCATTGATACTTCGATTGTGTTGCCTGGTGCTATCGTTTTCGCGGTAGAATCTGCCAACGGTTGACGGCTACCGCTCGCGGCGTTTTGCCCCTCGTGTACAGCGGTCGGCTTCACAGGTCCTTCACGGGTTGGACTAAATTAGGCCAATTTGACTGAATTTCAAAAAAGTCAAAATTGGGGCTTGCGTCACGGCGAGACTTCCCGTATATTTCTTTCTTGCGCAAAGGCACAGCCGAGCGCAGCGATGCAGTCATTGGGATGTCGTCTAATGGCAGGACAGCGGATTCTGGTTCCGTCAATGGGGGTTCGACTCCCTCCATCCCAGCCATTGCATTTGCTACATATGGCCCGTTCGTCTAGCGGTTTAGGACGCCGCCCTCTCAAGGCGGAGATCACCAGTTCGAATCTGGTACGGGCTACCAAAATTGAACGCCCGGGCCTCGTAAGAGACCCGGGTTTTGTGTATTGACCGTATATACGGCGCCTGCCGTGTTTCGCTCAGATCGAGGAGTAGCCATGGATCTGCCCATCAGCTTGCAAGACATCACGTATGCCGAGAACTATCTGGCGCAGGGCGACCTGGCTACGGCGACGCCGCTGCTGGAGCGTCTGGTGGAGCTCGCCGAGGAGTATATTGATGCTGAGTGCAAGACGGAGGAGAAGCGTCAATACTTTAGCTTCGATAGCAAGTTTGAGCGCTTGGCCTATCGCCGCGTGGAGAAGGATCCGCGCGAGCTCGTGCAGGTCGAGGTGCCGTTTGACCGCCTGTACTCTGACATGGCGTTTGCCTACATTCGCCAGCAGGATTATGTGAGCGCTCGTAATGCCCTGATGCAGGCTGTGCGTTGGGACCCCATGAACTGCAACTATCGCTTGGATTTGGCCGAGCTGTTCCGCGCACTCGAGGACAAGCAGGAGTGGGCATCGCTCTCGTTCTCGGTGCTGGAGCGTGCAAGCGATGGCAAGTGCGCCGCCCGCGCTTACGCCAATCTAGGTCAGTACTTCTTGGAGCCCGAGACCGAGAACGTTTCGGCTGCCGTGGGCTGCGCGCGTCTGGCGCTGCGCCTGGCGCCCAACGATGCGCATACGACGCGCCTGCTCAACAAGATCCATACCACCTATCCGGATGCCGCTGATGAGAGCGACGACCATGTGATGGGTGAGCTCGCCCTGCAGGGCGTGCCGACCTCGCCTTCGGCCGAGATTGCCATCTGCCTGATCATGTGTGCGACCGATGCTGCAAGCGACGGCGACAAGCAGGAGGCGACGCGCCTGACGGCGCGTGCTCGCGACTTGGTGGGCGAGGAGGCCTGCGCGGCGATTATCAAACTGGTGCGCGAGAGCGATGCCGAGCTCAATGCCGAGCGCAAGGCAAAGCGCGAGACTGCGGGCTCAAACGCCGATGGAGCCAAGGAGGCCGGCGATGCCCAGTAAGCGCGAGCGCAAACTCATTTCCAAGAATCGCTCGGCACATCACGAGTACTTTATCGATGAGACGTTTGAGTGCGGTATTGAGCTGAGCGGCACCGAGGTCAAGTCGATTCGCGAGCGCGCCTGCCAGATAACCGATACCTTCGCGCTGATCCGCGGCGGGGAGTGCTGGCTCGTCGGCCTGCATATCCACCCTTATAGCCATGGTGGCGTGTGGAATCGCGATCCCGACCGTCGGCGTCGTCTGCTGCTGCACCGCAAAGAGATCGACTTTCTCGACGGCAAACTTCGCAACCGTGGTTATGCGCTGGTTCCGTTGGAGCTCTACTTTAATACCGACGGCCGCGTAAAGCTGCTGCTGGGTCTGGGTCGCGGCAAGAAGCTCTATGACAAGCGCGAGGACATGGCCAAGCGTGATGTCCAACGCGAGATCGACCGCGCCCTCAAAGAGCGCAATCGCTGACCACCCTTCATAAGTTGCGGTGGAATACGGACTGTTTTGCCTGATTGAGGGACTATTCAGTCCCTATTTCACCGCAACTGCGGACGTCTCATCTTTCTTACTGTTCTGACACATATGTCTCAAAGGCGGCGTCCGTTATGGGTGCCGCCTTTTTTTGTGGGTACATACATCCATGAGGTTCCAACCCGAGCTAGGGGAGTGATCGTTATGGACAAAACTGCGTTCTTTACCATGCCGAGTGGCCTGTACGTGGTGAGCGCCGCGGCGGACGGGCTGCGTGCCGGCTGCGTTATCAACACAGCAGTGCAGGTGACATCCGCCCCGCCGCGCATCTCGATTGCCGTGAACAAGGAAAATGTCACGTCCGGCGTAATCGCATCGGCTAAGGCCTTTGCGCTGACCGTGATCGATCAGACGGCCGATATGCTCTACATTGGCAACTTTGGCTTCCGCACCAGCAGCGATTACGACAAGTTTGCCAAGTACGAGACTCACGAGACCACTCTGGGCATGCCCTATGTGCCCGAGCACGCGGCGGCGCTGTTCAGCTGCCGTCTGATTGATACCGTGGATGTGGGCACGCACCTGCTCTTTATCGGCGAGGTGGAGGACACCGAGCGCTTGAGCGGCGAGGCCCCGCTGACCTATGACTACTACCACAAGGTGTTAAAGGGCAAGACGCCGCCCAAGGCTTCGTCGTATCAAGGCTAGAAATGTTCTAAAAATACTTGCATTATATTATTGAGAATAAATACTAATAAGCAAGTACACCAGCAGTCACGTTCGAGAGGAGAACATCATGGCTGAGGAGAAGAAGACGTATAAGTTCGTGTGCACCGTTTGCGGTTACGAGGTTGAGGTCGACACGCCCGAGCTGCCCGAGGATTACGTATGTCCGGTCTGCGGCGTCGGCCCCGATCAGTTTGAGCTCGTCGAGGAGTAACTCGCAGGCACACGGCGAAAGCCGAACATAGCTCTGTCCAAGGGCCCCGGTCGGATATCCGGCCGGGGCCCTTTTCCTCCGTCCTCAAGGGATCACGGCTGCTGTTAGCCGATCCAGTCTGTTGTGAGTCCGGCCGACCGTTTGTCTTAATCTGTAACATCTAACAGTGAAAACGGGGTCTACGTGTTACAGATTGAGACAAACGGAGCTATCCCTCGGAATGATCTCGATCTGTAACATCTAGACATCAAAAGCGGGTCTAGATGTTACAGATCGAGACGTTTGCCTGGGTAGGTGCCCCGTCCCATTACATCCCTGTCAACAACACGACATCGAGAATCGTCACGATGGCGCCGATCCCTACGAGCAACGCGTTGAGCGGGCGTGAATTGGCATATTTGCCCATGACGCGGCGTGAACTGGTGAGCCGTATGAGCACAAAGACCGTAATCGGCAGCTGAAGCGACAGCAGCGCCTGACTCCAAATGAGACCCTCAAAAGGATTCGGGACGACCAGGCACGCCGCCACTGCGCCGACGAAACAGGCCGCCACTCCGATCGAGGAATGTCGGTCGTGGATGTCATATTCCTCGTAGAACATGCCCGCGGTGATGGTGCCCGCCGCCATGCCCGCCGTCACACTACTCGAGAGCCCCGCAAATAGCAGCGCCACGGCAAAGATGGTCGAGCTTGCCGGGCCCAGAATGGGGGAGAGCGTGGCCGCTGCGACGGCGAGGTTGTCTACGACCATGCTGTGCGCAAAGAAGGTCGTTGCGGCCAGGATGACCATGGCCGAGTTGATTGCCCAGCCCACGCCCATCGAAAAGAGCGTGTCGAAGAGCTCGTAGCGCAGACGTTCTTCGATAACCCGCTCGCCTTGGCCTTCGAAGTGCATGGATTGGATGACTTCGGAGTGCAGGAAGAGGTTGTGGGGCATAACGACCGCGCCTAGGACACTTACGATAATCGCTGCCGAGCCGGTGGGCATACTGGGTGTGATCCAGCTTGTGGCGGCTTGCGGCCAGTCGATCTTGACTAGTGCAAGCTCGGCTAAAAAAGAAAGTCCCACCACGCCCACGAAGGCGATGATCCAGCGTTCGGCACGCTTGTAGGAGTTCGTCATGAGCATCGCCATCGATACTGCCGCCACGATGATGCAGCCGGTGCGCACAGGCAGCCCAAAGAGCATTTGAAGGGCAATCGCGCCACCCAGGACTTCGGCCATGGCGGTGGCGATGGTCGCGAGATAGGCACTGGCGAGCACCGTGCGCCCAACGAAGCGGGGAAGGTAACGTGTCGTGGCTTCGGCAAGACAGGCGCCCGTGGCGATACCCAGGTGTGCCGCGTTGTGCTGCAGCACAATGAGCATAATCGTGGACAGCGTGACGATCCACAGCAGCGCGTAGCCAAACTGCGAGCCCGCGGCCATATTGGAGGCCCAGTTGCCTGGGTCGATAAAGCCGCCGGTGACGAGCAGCCCGGGACCGATGTGCCGCGCAATATCCAGGCCTCCGTGACCACCGGTGCGTCGGGAGCCAAAGTGTTGTTTGAGATGGTTGATCATGGTGCGCTCCTGCGTGCCGTTTGCTT
>WGSR01000330.1 GCA_014871545.1 Collinsella sp.
GTCGTCGGCCTGCAGACCGATAAGCCCCTGAAGCGCGCCTTCATGCCCTACGGCGGCATCAAGATGGCGGAGCAGGCCTGCACCACCTACGGCTACCAGCCCAGCGAGAAGCTGCACGAGATTTTCACCAAGTACACCCGCACCCATAATCAGGCCGTGTTCGATGCCTACACCCCCGAGATGAAGAAGGCCCGCCACAGCCACATCGTCACCGGTCTGCCCGATACCTATGGCCGCGGCCGTATCGTCGGTGACTACCGCCGCGTGGCGCTGTACGGCATCGACTACCTCATCAAGGCCAAGCAGAACGACTTTGCCAACTGCGGCGACGGCACGATGACCGAGGATGTCGTCCGCCAACGCGAGGAGATTTCTATGCAGATCTCCGCCCTGAAGGGCATGAAGGAGATGGCTGCTGCCTACGGCTTCGACATCTCCCAGCCCGCCGCCAACGCAAAAGAGGCCGTCCAGTGGCTGTACTTCGGCTATCTGGCCGCCATCAAGACCCAGAACGGCGCTGCCATGTCCGTTGGCCGTGTGTCCACCTTCCTGGACATCTACATCCAGCGCGATCTGGACAACGGCACCCTGACCGAGAGCGAGGCCCAGGAGCTGATCGACCACATGGTCATGAAGTTCCGTATGGTCAAGTTCGCCCGCATCCCCAGCTACAACCAGCTGTTCAGCGGCGACCCCGTCTGGGCGACCCTCGAGGTCGGCGGCATCGGCATGGATGGCCGCTCCATGGTCACCAAGAATGACTTCCGCTTCCTGCATACGCTCGAGAACATGGGCCCCGCCCCCGAGCCGAACATGACGGTGCTGTATTCCAGCGCCCTGCCCAAGACCTTCAAGGACTATGCGTCTAAAATCTCCATCGACACGTCCAGCGTCCAGTACGAGAACGACGACGTCATGAAGCCTGTCTGGGGCGATGACTACTCCATCTGCTGCTGCGTTTCCGCCACCCAGACCGGCAAGGAGATGCAGTTCTTCGGCGCACGTGCGAACCTCGCCAAGTGCCTGCTCTACGCCATCAACGGCGGCGTCGATGAGAAGCTCGGCGAGCAGGTCGGCCCCGCTTACGCCCCCATCACCGCCGAGTACCTCGACTACGGCGAGGTCACGGCCAAGTACGACGTCATGATGGACTGGCTGGCCGGGCTGTATGTCAACATCCTGAACCTCATCCAGTATATGCACGACAAGTACTACTATGAGGCTGCCGAGATGGCTCTGATCGACACCGATGTCCGCCGCACCTTCGCCACCGGCATTGCCGGCTTCAGCCATGTGGTCGACTCCCTGTCTGCCATCAAGTACGCCAAGGTCAAGTGCATCCGCAACGAGCAGGGCCTCGTCACCGATTACGAGATCGAGGGCGACTTCCCGAAGTACGGCAACGATGATGACCGCGCCGATGACATCGCCGTCGAGCTGCTGCGCAGCTTCCTCGAGAAGATCAAGCGCCGCCACACCTACCGCAACTCCGAGGCTACCACCTCTATCCTGACCATCACCTCCAACGTCGTCTACGGCAAGGCCACCGGCGCTATGCCCGATGGCCGCAAGGCGTACACCCCGTTTGCCCCCGGCGGCAACCCGAGCTACGGCGCCGAGACCCACGGCCTGCTGGCGTCCCTGAACTCCGTTGCCAAGCTGCCCTACCACTGGGCACTGGACGGCATCTCCAACACCCAGACCATCAACCCCGA
>WGSR01000331.1 GCA_014871545.1 Collinsella sp.
TTAAGCTCATCCGCATGCGCAAAAACCTGAGCGGGCGTGCCCTCGGCAAACACCGCGCCCTCGTTCATCACGACAATACGGTCGCAGCAATTGGCCAGGTCATCCATACTATGTGAAACCATGACAACGGTCAGGCCATCGCGGTGAAGTCGATCGATAAGCTCAAGGAAATCCCTGCGCGCAGCCGGATCGAGCCCCGCCATGGGCTCATCGAGTACCAGGACTTCGGGCTCCATGGCGAGCACGCCGGCGAATGCCACACGCCGCTGCTGACCGCCCGAAAGCTCAAAGGGACTCTTGTCGCCGACCGCGGAAAGGTCGAGACCCACACGTGAGAGCGATGACTCGACACGACGGTCGACTTCATCTTGCGGCAAGCCAAGGTTATGCGGACCAAACGCCACGTCCTGCGCCACGGTTTCGGCAAATAGCTGGCGCTCGGGATACTGAAACACCACGCCGACCTTGGCCTTAACAGCGGCGGCGTCTTTCTTGTTTGATAGGTCGAGCCCCAGCGCGCAAACGCTTCCCTCCTGGGGACGAATCAAACCGTTGAGATGCTGGACCAGCGTCGACTTACCCGAACCGGTATGACCTGCCAAACCCAGGAACTCGCCGCGACGCACCGTCAGCGATACATCACGCAGTGCCCACGGGCTGCTGGGGTCGTTTCCCCAGAGAGCCTGTTTGTTCGATGAACCCTCGGCGGCCGAGCGCTTGTGCCAACGGCGACGCTCGCGGGCGCTCAGCGAATAGCTATACGAAACATGGGATAGTTCGATGACGGGCTCTGGTACGTTATCTTCGTTGTCTGCCGAAACCGTACCGCCAACGATTTCCGATTGGGGTGTGGAAGACTGCCCCACGGTGCCTGCCCCACTTCGCTCGGCATAAGTCTGCGCAACCTCGGCGACCATATCCACCTCGCGCACCTGCGCGTGAACGGGCACGCCCTTCGCACGAAGCGCCATGCCCAAGCGGCACGACTCCGGCATATCTAGGTTGAGCTCCGCGAGCTCATCTGCCCGCGTCAGAATCTCCTCGGGCGTGCCCAACATGGCAACTCGTCCCGCCTGAAACACCGCGATGCGATCTGCCTCGGCGGCTTCTTCCATAAAGTGCGTAATCATCACGATGGTCATGCCGCGATCATGGAGCGCATGACAGGCCTTCATAAGGCCCTTGCGTCCGCGCGGATCGAGCATCGAGGAGGCCTCGTCCAAGATGAGCATGCGCGGCTCCATGGCGAGTACGCCGGCGAGCGCCACGCGCTGCTTTTGGCCGCCCGAAAGCGCATGGGTCTCGTGGCGCTCAAAGCCCACCAGGCCCACGCCCTTCAGCGCCTCGCGCACGCGCTGCGCAATTTGCGCCGATGGCACGCCTAGGTTTTCGGGACCAAACGCAACGTCATCTTCGACAAGCGTTGCCACCAGCTGATCATCGGGATTCTGGAATACCATGCCCGCGGTCGAACGAATGTCGTAGACCAGCTCGGGGTCGGACGCATCCATGCCGTTGATGCGTACCGTGCCCGCATCGGGCTGCAGCAGCGCATTCAGATGCTTGGCAAACGTCGACTTACCCGACCCATTGCCACCGAGGATGCAGAAAAACTCGCCGTCCTTAATGCTCATATCGATGCCGTCAAGCGCCTGGGCGGCACCGTCATAGCTAAAGGAAACGCCCCGACACTCAATCATGCGCGACCTTTGACC
>WGSR01000332.1 GCA_014871545.1 Collinsella sp.
GAGGGCGTCCTCTTTCAAGGGCGCCCTCCGTAAACGTGTTTGAATTGTAGGCTAAAGGCCGAGCGCGCTCACTAGCGCTCGCGAGCGACGATGAGTTGGTCCATCTCCTCGACATGCTCGCCAATAGAGCCCTTGATGCTCGAGAACTCAACGGAGTTGCACACCAAGATAGGAACCGTCACATCGTAGCCCTCGGCAGCGATTGCCTCGCGATCGAACTCTATGAGCACATCGCCCTTATGGACGATGTCGCCCACTTGCGCATGCACGGTAAAGTGCTTGCCCTCAAGCTGAACAGTGTCCAAACCAACGTGGATGAGCACGTCTAGGCCATCGACCGTGTTGAGCGCAACGGCGTGTCCAGTGGGAAAAATGGCCTCGACCTTGGCGTCTGCCGGCGCAATCACGCGCGTGCCAGTAGGCTGAATCGCCACGCCCTGGCCCAAAAGGCCGGTGGCAAACGTCTGGTCATTGACCTCGGACAACGGAATGACATCGCCCGAGATGGGAGCATCCAGCGTAAGGACTCGACCACGCATACCAAAAGACCTTAGGACTTTAGTGAACATGCTCCCCCTCGGACATACCAATCAATCAAAATAACCTTAACAGTTTACCACTTGGCAACGGTTTTTGACCATTAGGGAAGTTCGCGCTTGACAACCTCGACGATGTCGTCAACAACGCGCTGGGTCAGCTCGTGCGTCTCAGCCTCGGCCATCACACGGACCAGCGGCTCGGTGCCGCTCGGGCGCACCAGAATGCGGCCGCGGCCGTCAAGCTCCTTCTCGGCAGCAGCGACGGCATCCCAGATGGGCTGGCAATCGTCCAGGCCGGCCTTGTTGTCGGAATGCACGTTGACGAGCACCTGCGGGTACTTCTTCATGATGTCAGCAAGGTCGGTAAGGGTGCGGCCGGTGCGCTTGAGCACGGCCAGCAGCTGCAGAGCCGTCACCAGACCGTCGCCGGTGGTGTTGTGCTCCAGGAAGATGATGTGGCCGGACTGCTCGCCACCGATAACGGCACCGTCCTCGAGCATGCGCTCCAAAACGTAGCGGTCGCCCACGGCGGTCTGGACCATCTCAAAGCCCTGCTCCTTCATTGCGATGGAGAAACCCAGGTTACACATGACGGTCGAGACGATCTCGGAGTTGGCGAGCTTGCCGCGAGCAGCAAGGTCGGAGCCGCAGATAGCCAGGATGTAGTCGCCATCGATCTCGTTGCCCTCACTGTCCACGAACAGCACGCGATCGGCGTCGCCGTCGTGGGCCAGGCCGATATCGGCGTGGGTGCGCAGCACGAGCTCGCGCAGGGGCTCAAGGTGCGTGGAGCCGCACTCGACGTTAATGTCGGTGCCGCAGAAATCGGTGTTGATGGCATGCACCGTGGCGCCCAGGCGCTGCAGCGCGGCAGGCGTGGTCTGGCAGGAAGCACCGTGACCGCAGTCGACGGCAACGACCAGGCCGTCGAGCTTAAGGCCGTCGAGCGTGCTGATGGCATGATCGACATAGGCCTTGCGGGCATCCTTCATCTTGATGATGTGACCCACACCGGCGCCGGTCGGCAGCGTGTCGGCAGCCATGGCCTCGTCGGACATGACCCAGGCGCTGATCTCTTCCTCAACCGCGTCGGGAAGCTTCATGCCCTTACGACTAAAGAACTTGATGCCGTTGAACTCCGGCGGATTGTGCGAAGCAGAAATGACAAT
>WGSR01000333.1 GCA_014871545.1 Collinsella sp.
ATGGTCAAGAAGCGTTCGGGCTTTACCTCGATTGAGGACCTGGACGGCAAGGTCATTGGCGTGAGCCAGGGCGCTACCACGCAGAGCCTAATCGAGCAGATGATCAAGGACAACGGCTTTAGCTGCAAGCCCGAGTTTAGGGCCTTTAGCGGCTACCCCATCATCAAGAGCTCCCTCGACGCCGGCAATATCGACGTCTTTGCCATGGACCGCTCCACGCTGGCCGGTTACATGAACGAGACCGTTGAGCTGCTGCAGCCTGAGGTCAAGTTTGGCGAGCAGGGCTACGGCGTGGCGACCAAGAAAGGCTGCGACCTTTCGGCCGTGGTCGATCAGGTGATTTGCGATCGTCTGGCCGACGGCTGGCTCGACCAAGAGGTCAAGACCTGGGGTCTTGTATAGGCGCATCGTCCAAGGAAGGAATCAAATGCTCGAAGGATTATTTGACGCCGACCGTTGGTCGACGACATTTCAAAACATGGGGCCCTTCTGGGAGGGCTTTGGTGTGACGCTGCAGGTGGTCGTTGCCGGTCTGCTGCTGTCGCTGGTGCTGGGCACGCTGCTGGGCGTGTTCTCTACCACTCGCTCGCGCGTGCTGCGCGCCATTAGTCGCGTGTACGTGGAGTTTTACCAGAACACCCCGTTGCCCGTGCAGGTGCTCTTTATGTACATGGCCGGTCCGCAGTTTTTGCAGGCCATAACCGGTGCCGACCAGCCGGTGCGCATCGCTCCGTTCGTGCTGGGCTTCTTGGGTGTGGGCCTGTATCACGCGGCCTACATTTCGGAGGTCATCCGCACCGGTATCGAGGCGGTTCCGCGCGGTCAGATGGAGGCGGCCCAGAGCCAGGGCTTCACCCGTGCGCAGGCGTACTGGTACATCGTGCTGCCCCAGACGTTCAAGATCATTCTGCCGCCGCTGTGTAACCAGGCGCTCAACCTGGTTAAGAACACGTCGGTGCTGGCGCTTGTGGCCGGCGGCGACCTTATGTACCGTTCCGACAACTTTGTGAGTCTGTACGGTTACCTGCAGGGATACATCGTCTGCTGCCTTATGTACTTCATCATCTGCTTCCCGCTCGCCATGCTGGTGCAGTGGCTCGAGCGCCGCTCCAAGGAGCGTCCGCGCGGCGTGAGCCTGGCCGAGCTGGGGCTCGATAACGTAGAGGAGGCCTAGCGCATGGAAATCTTCAACGCGACCAACCTGCTCTACATTTGGGGCGGCTTTGTTAAGACGATCGAGATCTCGGCGCTGTCGATTTTTTTCTCGCTCATCTTTGGCACGGTGCTGGCGCTCGTTAAGAGCTATGCGCCCCGCCCGTTCCGTATTTTGGTGAGCGCCTATATCGAGCTGTTCCGTTGCACGCCGAACCTGCTGTGGATCCTGTTTATCTACTTTACGGTGCAGGGTTTGGACATTGTGATTTCGACCATTGCCTTTACGCTGTTCACCAGCGCTGTTATGGCCGAGATTGTGCGTGGCGGTCTCAACTCGATTCCGCGCGGCCAGTTTGAGGCAGCGCAGAGCCAGGGCTTCGGCTTCTTTGCCACCATGCGCTACATCATTCTGCCGCAGACGTTTAAGACGATCATTCCGGCGCTGTTTAGCCAGTGCACGACCGTCATCAAGGACAGCTCGTATCTTTCGGGCATTAACGTGGCCGAGCTCATGTACACGGCAAACGTCGTGATGGCCCACGCGATCGACCT
>WGSR01000334.1 GCA_014871545.1 Collinsella sp.
GGAGCGTACCGACAACCTGACCGAGCAGGTCAAGATTCTGGAGAGCCTGCTGCCCACGCAGGTTTCGGGCGAGGAGCTCGAGGCCCTGATCGAGCAGGTTATCGCCGAGCTGGGCGCCACGTCCAAGAAGCAGATGGGCCAGGTTATGGGCGCACTCGGCAAGGCCACCGGCGGCAACTTCGATAAGCCGGCCGCGGCAAAGATCGTCGGAGCCAAACTCGCGTAAGGGGCCGAGCGGTACATAGTTGATGTTGAGGGGGCGTGACCATTGCGGTCGCGCCCCTTTTGCTGGGCTGGGCACTCATCGGGGACAGGCTTAAATGAGTGGGTGGAAGGTTGCGGGTTCTTTACGGGAATGTAGTGTGGGCTACGGAAACGTGGTTCTTTCCGTACAATAGTTCAACTCGTGTAAACGCAGGGAAGGGACATTCATGGCAGACATGATCGAGATCAAGCATCTCAACAAGTACTTTGGCGACCTGCATGTGCTCAAAGATATCAATCTCACCGTCAAGCGCGGCGAGAAGCTCGTAATGATCGGGCCTTCCGGTTCGGGTAAGTCGACGCTTATCCGTTGCGTCGATTATCTGGAGGAGCCCACGTCGGGCGAGGTCGTCATCGACGGTACGCCGCTCACCAAAAAGAATCACCTGGAGATGGCTCGCAAGTATAGCTCCATGGTGTTTCAGCAGTTCAACCTGTATCCCAACATGACGGTGCTGGGCAACCTGACGCTCGCGCCCATCAAGCTACAAAAGAAGAGCAAGGAGGAGGCGACCGAGATCGCCATTGCCGCGCTCAAGCGCGTCGGTATGGCGCATAAGGCCGGCGAGTATCCGCAGAATCTCTCGGGTGGTCAGCAACAGCGCATCGCCATCGCCCGTGCCCTGTGCACCAAGCAGCCCATCATCCTGTTTGACGAGCCGACCTCGGCGCTCGACCCCGAGATGGTTCAGGAAGTCCTGGACGTTATGATTGAGCTCGCGCAGGAGGACATCACCATGATCTGCGTGACGCACGAGATGGGCTTTGCGCGCCAGGTGGCCGACCGCGTCATCTTTATGGAGGACGGCCGCATTCTGGAGGAGGGCACGCCCGAGCACTTCTTCGATAACCCCGAGAACCCGCGTTGCCGCGAGTTCCTGTCCAAGATTCTGCACTAGGCGCGGTGATGGACATGACGGATATGACGAGGGCGGCCGTGTCGCGCCGTCACTTTTTGCAGCTGGCTGGCGCCGGCATGCTCGCGCTGACGGGGACCGCGCTTACCGGTTGCGGCAACTCCACCAGCGGCGAGGACTCCGACAAGGGGTCCAAGCTTGCGGCCATCAAGTCGCGCGGCCATCTGAATGCCGGCGTTAAGAAGGACGTTCCCGGCTACGGTTATTACGACACCGCCAAGGACCGCTTTGAGGGCATGGAAGTCGATTTGTGCTACCAAATCGCCGCTGCCGTCTTTGGCGTGAGCTACAAGGAGGCCCGTGCCCAGGAGCTTGTCGAGTTTACCGACGTAACGCCCAAGACGCGCGGCCCGCTGATCGATAACGGCCAGCTTGACGTGGTCGCGGCGACCTACACCATCACCGACGAGCGCAAGAAGAGCTGGGATTTCTCGACGCCGTACCGCACCGACTACGTGGGACTCATGGTCAAGAAGCGTTCGGGCTTTACCTCGATTGAGGACCTGGACGGCAAGGTCA
>WGSR01000335.1 GCA_014871545.1 Collinsella sp.
CATGCCCATGCCGCGGGAGAGGTCCTTGACCTTTGTCTTGGGATCGAGGCCAAATCGGTCGATGAGGCTGGCGAAGGTGTCGTGGCTCCAGGTGGGGTACGCCGGGCTTACGAGTGCCTCAACTGCGGTCACCTTGAGTGTGGAAGGGAAGGGACACGTGTCCAGCACGAGGCCGACACGGGCACGTAGACAACGCTGTGTCTCATCGGGCGCGTCGGCGCCGCAGCGCTGCCCAAACAGGCGCACCTCGCCGGCATCGAGTTTGATAAGCCCGAGCGCGGCGCGAATCGTCGTTGTTTTGCCAGCACCGTTGGCACCAACAAAGCCGACGATCTGGCCAGGCTCCACGGCAAGCGTGACGTCGCGCAGCGAAAAGCGGTCGCTTACAGCGCGTGAGATGCCTTTGAGTTCAAGCAAGTTTTGCATGATATAGCCTTTCTTGCAGATGGCTACTGCATGGTTTCGGGGGCTACCAGGTCGAGCATCTCGTGCAGCTTGTCGCGCGTGACACCCAGGGTTTCGGCTTGGCTCGCCGCTTTCGCAAGCAGCTCTTCGATATGGCAGAGCTGGTTTTCGCGCAAGAGCTCCTGGTTGCCCTCGGCGACAAAACAGCCCTTGCCCTGCACGGTGCAGATAAACCCGAGCTGCTCCAGGTCGGCGTAGGCGCGCTTTGTGGTGATGACGCTCACGCCAAGATCGCTCGCGAGTGCACGGATGCTGGGGAGTTTGGCTCCCGCAGCGAGCGTGCCCGATAAGATCTGAACTTTGACTTGCGAGGTTATCTGCTCGTAGATGGGCTTGTCGCTCGAATTGGATAGGATGATGTCCACAGCGGCTCCTTAGCTGTTGGGCTACACGTGTATATAACCGGTAAGCACAGTATATATACACTATGCACAGTTACGCAAGAGACAAATTCGGATTGGGCCGGCTACCCGGGCCCCAACTGATGAATTTGTCCTGATAGGTGCCCTGCTGCAGCATTTCGCGGCTACAATAGTGCGGTTACAACGACGTAATGCACTCAATGCAAGAAAGGATCCGCATGGCAAGCCTGTCGGATGAAATCTCGTCGCGCCGCACATTCGCGATCATCAGCCACCCGGACGCCGGTAAGACCACACTTACCGAGAAGCTGCTGCTCTATACCGGCAGCATCCAGACTGCCGGCTCGGTCAAGGGCAAGAGCTCGGCCAAGCATGCCGTCTCGGACTGGATGGACATCGAGAAGGAGCGCGGTATCTCCGTTACCTCCTCGGTGCTGCAGTTCACCTACAACGGCGCCTGCGTCAACATCCTCGATACCCCCGGCCACCAGGACTTCTCGGAGGATACCTACCGTACCCTTATGGCCGCCGACGCCGCGGTCATGGTCATCGACGGCGCCAAGGGCGTCGAGGCCCAGACCAAAAAGCTCTTTAAGGTCTGTACGCTGCGCCACATTCCCATCTTCACCTTTGTGAACAAGCTCGACCACGAGGCTCGCGATCCGTTTGAGCTTATGGAGGAGATTGAGAACGTCCTGGGCATCAACACGTATCCCATGAACTGGCCGATCGGCAGCGGCCGCAACTTCCGCGGCGTGTTCGATCGTCAGACCCGTCGCGTTATCGCCTTTGAGGGCGATGGCCACGCCAACGCCACCAAGAAGGTCGCCGAGGTCGAGGC
>WGSR01000336.1 GCA_014871545.1 Collinsella sp.
TGCTGCATGCGTGCTGTGCACCATGCTCGCTTGAGCCGGTTCGCCTGCTGCGCGAGGAGGGGTTTGAGCCCACGATTTGCTGGACCAATCCCAATATTCAACCGCGCGATGAATGGCGGCGGCGTCTGGACGAGCTGCGCCGGTGGTGTGCCGATGGCGACATCGAGCTCATCGAGGCGGGGGAGGACCGCGAGCGCTGGGAGGCCGGCGTGGCCCCGCTGGGTGCCGATCGGCCCCGTCGCTGTCGCTCGTGCTATGCCCTGCGCTTGGCCGAGGCGTGCCGCGTGGCCCAGGAGCGCGGGTTTGAGTTTGTGGGCACGACGCTCGCCGTCTCGCCGTATCAGCTGTTCGATACCTGCAATGATGTTTTGGAGCGTCTGGCTGCCGCCCGCGGTCTCACTCCGGTGATTCGCGATTTTCGCCCGTATTATCCCGAGGCTACGCGCCGTTCGCGTGAGCTGGGCATGTATCGGCAGAATTACTGCGGCTGCCGTTTCTCGGCGGTCGAGGCGGCCATGGATCGCGCCCGCATCCGCGACGAGCGCAAAGCCGCCAAAAAGTAGTTCGTTTGGGACGTCAGCCTGCTAGGATGTAGAGCGGACTTTAGCTATATAAGGAGTATCCGACGTGTCTATGCGTACCGATGATTTTGACTACAACCTTCCTGAGGAACTGATTGCCCAGGCTCCTGCCGAGCCGCGCGACTCCTGCCGCCTGCTGGTGGTGGATCGCAAAGGCTCCCAGGCGGGGAAGCCGCTGGAGCACGGCGGTACCGTTGAGCACCGCATCTTCCGCGACATCATCGACTATATCGAGCCGGGCGATGTGCTCGTCATCAACAAGACGCGTGTGATGCCGGCCCGCCTGATCGGTCGCAAAGCCGGCTCGGGTGGCGTGGTCGAGACGCTGCTGCTCAAGCGCCGTGAGGATGTTGACCCGCTGGGCCACGTTTGGGAGTGCCTGGTCAAGCCGGGTAAGCGCCTGAAGCCCGGTGCTCAGATTGAGTATCGCGCCGGTGGCGCCCATGCGCCCGAGGGGGCTCCCGTGGTGCTGACGGCCGAGGTCATCGACTTTGTCACCGATAGCCGCGGAGGCCGTCTGGTGCGCTTTGAGCCGGCCGGCTGCAATGCCGCCGGCGAGCCGCGCACGCTCGACGAGGCCATTCATGCTGCCGGTCACGTGCCGCTGCCGCCCTACATTACCGATTACGAGGGCGATCCCGAGAAGTACCAGACCGTCTACGCCATGAAGGAGGAGCACTCGGCTGCCGCTCCTACGGCGGGTCTGCACTTTACTCCCGAGCTCATGGCCGCTATCGAGGCCAAGGGTGCCAAGTTTGCCGCCGTCGAGCTCGAGGTGGGCATCGATACCTTCCGCTTGGTGGAGGAGGACGACCCTACGCAGCACGTCATGCACACCGAGCGCTACCACGTGTCGCAGGAGGTTGTCGACGCCGTGCATAAGGCGAAGGCCGAGGGTCATCGTGTGATCGCCGTCGGCACCACCGCGGTGCGCTCGCTCGAGAGTGCGTTTGACGCGGACGCGCCGGTGTCCGATCCGGCTGTGACGGCGCGCTATTTTGAAGGCCGCGAGGACGGTGCCGACACGCTCGGCCGCGGTGACATCGTGGTGCGCGAGAACGCCACGACGCAGCTCTACCTCATGCC
>WGSR01000337.1 GCA_014871545.1 Collinsella sp.
CTGATCGCGTCGGAAATGTTGGTGTAAGCGCGCCGACGGCTGACCGCCAAACGCAAGCGGCCCCTGTCCTAGAATCTGGAATTGCTACATAACACAGGTTCTGGGAAAGGACAGGGACCGCTATGGAGATATTAGCAGACGCGATGCCGGATAAGGCCTCCATCCCGAGGTCGACCGACGGGATGGTCGACATCCAGTCGCTGCTCAGGCTGCTCGCCGAGCAGGTGGTCAACGCCATCATGGACGAGGAGGCCGACCAGCTCTGCGGCGATGGGGCCAACAGCAGGAACGGCTACAGGGACCGCAGCCTCGAGACGTGCGTGGGCACGCTCAACCTGAGAATCCCCAAGCTCAGGACGGGCAGCTTCTTCCCCGAGGACGTCCTCGAGCGCTACCAGCGCGTCGACCGCGCGCTCGTCGCGGCGGTGGCCGAGATGTACGCCACCGGCACCAGCACCAGGAAGGTGCAGAGGATAGCCGAGAAGATGGGCATCGAGAGGCTCGGCAGGGACCGCGTGAGCGCGATCGCCGCGACCCTCGACGCCGAGATAGCCGACCTCGCGGAGGGGCCGCTCGATGCGCGCGCGATACCCTACATCTGG
Organism: Collinsella sp.; assembly: GCA_014871545.1. Taxonomy (GTDB): domain Bacteria; phylum Actinomycetota; class Coriobacteriia; order Coriobacteriales; family Coriobacteriaceae; genus Collinsella. The sequence continues at coordinate 603 of WGSR01000337.1, forward strand.
CTCGACGCGACCTACGTCAAGTGCCGCCGCGGGGGCCGCGTGGCTTCGACCGCAGTGGTCACGGCGATAGGCTGCGACGAGTCCGGCTGGAGGCGGGTGCTGGGGGTGTCCGTGGTGGACACGGAGTCCTACGAATCGTGGCTCGGTTTCCTGCGGAAGCTGCGCGACCGCGGCGCGACCGGCACCGAGCTCGTCGTATCCGATGCCCACGGGGGCCTGGTCAGGGCCATAGGCGAGGTCTTCCAGGGGGCGGCCTGGCAGCGATGCGCCGTGCACCTGATGCGCGACTGCATGCGCGAGGCCGGCTCCTGGCAGCTGAGGCGCCGCGTGGGGCGCATCGTCTCCTCGGTCTTCCGCGCCGGGGACGCCGGCACCGCCGTGGCCATGTACCACGCGGCATGCGAGATGCTGGAGGGGTGCTGCCCGAGGGCGGCGAGGGTGCTCGAGGAGGCGGAGCCCGACGCGCTCGCGTACCTGGACTTCCCGCCGTCGCACTGGAAGCGCCTGCGCACCAACAACGTGCAGGAGCGCGCCAACAGGGAAATCAAGCGCCGCTCGCGCGTGGTGCAGGTCTTCCCGTCGGAGAGTTCGCTGCTCAGGCTCGTGGGCGCCGTCATGTGCGACCAGGCCGAGACATGGTCCGGCTCGCGCTACTTCTCGGAGAGGAAGATGGCCGAGATGCATGACGCCGCGTTCAGAATGGGTGCCGCGGGCGAGCACGACTGGGCGGAGCTGGAGAAGGCGGCCAGGAAGATGATCGAATCCAGCCTGGAACTTGCCGACAGCGTGGAGGCGGCCTAGGATATCAACTGATTCCGGATATCGGACACAGGGGCCGCAAGGGCCCTTACACCAACTTTTTCGACACTACCGCTTCGCTCCTTGCGTGCTGCGCTGGAAAACGCTTCGCGTTTCCTCAGTTCCGCACCCTTGCGGGTTCGAATCCCTTCGCTTGCCCACAAGAAAGCGCCCCGGGCTGATGAAAGCCCAGGGCGCTCAGTTACCTTGGCTGGGACGGAGGGATTCGAACCCCCAACAGCCGGCACCAAAAACCGGAGTTCT
>WGSR01000338.1 GCA_014871545.1 Collinsella sp.
GAGCGCACGCTCAACACCATGTGCGGCACCACGACGACCAAGCGTCGCCGTTCGCTCACCCATGGGCGGCAGCTGGTGCTCTCGACACTGCAGAACCATCCCGAGCTTGCCCAGAATATACAGGTGAGCACGCCGAAGTGCGATTTTGACAAGTGCACGTCGTGCGGCGAGTGCGTCAACGTGTGCCCCACGTTTGCCTGTGATCTGGTGGGAAGCGGCCGCTTTGCGTTGGAGTCCACGTATTGCCTGGGTTGCGGAGCCTGCGTCAAGGTGTGCCCCGAGCATGCGCTCAAGCTTGTTGAGCACGACGCGTCCAATCTGGTCGTCGTCGATCCCGAAGCCGAGGAAAAGGCCGCCCAGAAGGCGAAGGCTCACGAAGAAGCTGAGAAGGTCAAGGCCGAAGCAAAGGCCAAGCTCGACAAGATGCTCGATCAGGTGGAGAAGCTCGCGGACTAGTCAGCGAGCTCTATCTCTGCTTCATTTGCGCCGTCGTGGCGTCCGGATTCGCCCGGATGCTGCGGCGGCGCTATACTTATGAAGTTTGAAGTACCTGTACCAAAAGGAGCTGTCGTGTCCCTTTCCATCGGTATCGTGGGCCTGCCCAACGTGGGCAAGTCGACGCTGTTCACCGCGCTTACCAAAAAGACCGGCCTTGCCGCCAACTACCCGTTCGCCACGATCGACCCCAACGTGGGTATCGTCGACGTGCCTGATAGCCGCCTGCAAAAGCTCGCCGACATCGTTAACCCCGGCCGCATTGTGCCGGCGACGGTCGAGTTTGTCGACATCGCTGGCCTGGTGAAGGGCGCCAACGAGGGCGAGGGCCTGGGCAACCAGTTCTTGGCAAACATCCGCGAGACCGACGCCATCTGCGAGGTCGTGCGCTACTTTAAGGATCCCAACGTCATGCGTGAGGTGGGCCGCACGGGCGAGTTCGTCGACCCTGCCGGCGATGCCGACACCATCATGACCGAGCTCATCCTGGCCGACATGGGCACGCTCGAGAAGCAGCTGCCCAAGCTCGAGAAGGAGGCCAAGCGCGACAAGGAGCTCATGCCCAAGTTCGAGGTGGCCAAGCGTCTGCTCGCCTGGCTCAACGAGGGTAAGCGCGCCGCATCCATGGAGATGACCGACGAGGAGCGTGCTGCCGCCAAGGGCCTGTTCCTGCTCACCATGAAGCCCATCCTGTATGTGGCCAACGTGGACGAGGACATGCTCAACGACGATCTGGCGCCCATCGATGGTGTCAAGCCGCTGCCCATCTGCGCCAAGATCGAGGCAGAGCTTTCCGAGCTCGATCCCGAGGACGCCGCCGACTACCTGGAGAGCCTGGGCCTAGAGCAGCCCGGTCTGGACGTGCTCGCGCAGGCGGCTTACAAGCTGCTCGGCCTGCAGTCGTTCTTTACGGCCGGCGAGATGGAGGTCAAGGCCTGGACGGTTCGTCAGGGTGCGACCGCCCCGCAGGCCGCCGGCGTCATCCACACCGACTTTGAGCGCGGCTTTATTAAGGCCGAGGTCATTGGCTACGACGACTACATCGAGCTCGGCGGCGAGCAGGGCGCCAAGGCCGCCGGCAAGCTGCGTATTGAGGGCAAGGACTATGTCATGGCCGATGGCGACGTCGTGCACTTCCGCTTTAACGTGTAAGGGCGACGC
>WGSR01000339.1 GCA_014871545.1 Collinsella sp.
GGCATGGACGTCATCATGAAGGACAACCTGTGCTGGCTCGCCGACGGCAAGAGCATTGCCGGCTCGGTGCTCACGCTTGCCCAGGGCGTCAAGAACATCGTTGACTGGGGCATCGCCAGCGCCGATATCGCCATTCGCGTGGCAACCGAGGTGCCGGCACGCTCCGCGCACATCGAGGATAAGTGCGGCAGCATCATGCCGGGTCGCGACGCCGACTTTGTCGTGTTCGACCATGAGCTTACCCTCGTCGAGACGTATGTTGGCGGCCAGAGCGTCGGCAACGCCTTTACCGAGTAACGATAGAAAAAGACGGCGGGCCCGAATCTGCTCGGACCCGCCGTATGGGTTAAACGCTCAAAAGCACCTTCACAGTTACAGCTTGTTAGCGATCTTCTTTGCCGTGCGCTTGACGCCGGCCACCAGGCCTCCTGCAGGATGCTCCTTCTCGTATGCTAGGCGCTTCTCGCGCTTGGCGTACTCTTCGACGATGATGTTGCCATACTCGTCTTCGATCTTGTCGAAGAAGTCGACGGCGCCCTTAATTTCCTCAGCGGTCGGGTGTCCCTTTTGGACACCGCCGGCGAGTTTGAACGGCCCCCACGTATCAAAGCCGGGGCAGCCGTAGACACCCATAAAGATGGCCTGCCTCATGCGGCAGATGCCATCGATATCCTTGCCGTACCACTTGTTTTTGCCACCGTAGGTCATAAGGCCAAACACCTTGTCCTGCGGCTGCAGCACGTTCGTGAGCACGCGTGCCATGTCCTTGTCGATCTCGGAGTAATAGATGCCCGTGGCGACACCGATCAGATGATATTCGTGCAGGTTGGGATACTCGTTTTTACCGAGCGCCTTGACGTCGAGGGTATCGATCTCGGGGTGTGCCTCGACGATGGCGTCCACGAGCTTTTTCGTATTGCCGTGATGGCGCGAGGCGTAGAGGATGATGGTTCGCATAAGAAGGCCTTTCAGCTGTAATTGCATCAATGTCTGTATGGTACCCCGTTACATGGCTGGGATACCGGACGCATCGATGAACGTGCGGGTTTGTCCTTTGGTTAGGGCCGAGACGGGTACTTGCGAGCAAAAAGCAGTTGTTCGAAAGGATGGGCAATGGAATACGCTCTCTCCAACGATTCGATTTCTATTAAGGTGTCCACGGCTGGCGGTTCGTTTACCTCGATCGAGGCCGGAGGCCGCGAGTATCTGTGGCAGGGCGATCCCGCCGTGTGGTCCGGCCAGGCACCGATTTGCTTCCCGATTTGCGGAGGCTTGCGCGATAACAACGCCATGACGTTTGCCGGGCATCATGTAAAGCTCGCTCGCCATGGGTTTGCGCGCAAACAGGAGTGGAAGCTGCTGAGCCAGAGCGAGAACGAGCTGGCGATGTGCCTGGCTTCGGAGGATAACGCCGCGCTGCTGAGCGATTATCCGTATCCGTTTAAGCTTGTCGCCCGCTATACGCTCGAGGACGCTGCCGTGCGCGTTTCCTACGAGGTCACCAACGAGGGAACCGAGGACATGCCGTTCTTTATTGGCGGTCATCCCGGCTTTAGGTGTCCGCTCGATGAGGGCGAGGCCTATACGGACTACGAGTTGCGCTTTGAGAAAGACGAGGCTGCGGAGCTCTGCACCGCCGT
>WGSR01000034.1 GCA_014871545.1 Collinsella sp.
GTGGCCCCATCAACAAGACCGCCTCGACCTTCACCATGGCCATCATGGCCTCCGGCATCTATGGCCCCAACGGCATGTTCCGCGTCGCCGTCGCCATTCCCCCGATTGCCTGCGGCCTTGCTGCGCTCATCGCCAAGAACAAGTTCGATGACGCCGATCGCCAGATGGGTATCTCCGCACTGTTCATGGGCTGCATCGGCATTACCGAGGGCGCTATCCCCTTCGCGGTCAAGGACCTTGGCCACACCCTGCCCGGCATCTGCATCGGCTCTGCCGTGGGCGCGGCGCTCGCCGCCTTCCAGGGTATCGACTGCTACGTCCCGCACGGTGGCTTTATCGTCGCCCTTGCCACCAACAACGTCGCGCTGTTCTGTCTGGACATCGTGATTGGCGCCGTGGTCGCCGCTGCAATCCTGATTGCCATGAAGCCCACGCTCGACAAGCAGGCCAAGTAAACCTTTAAGGACTCCGGTTGTGCGGAGGGATGGATTTGACTCCGCACAACCGCCCCTACACAACAAAATCCATCCGTACTGATAGGGTCCACATCTGGGTCCCAGGGAACTTTTGTCAAAAATCCTCTGGAGAAGGAGAACAAAATGTCCAACCTCACCATCCGCCAGGCCGTTCAGGGCATGCTCAAACTGCAGGATAGCGGCGATCACGCAACCATGGTCGGCATTGGCCCCATGAGCCCCAACCTGATTCAGGCCGTGTTCGAGCTTGCCAAGGACGAGGATTTCCCGCCCATGTTTATCGCCAGCCGCAACCAGGTCGATATGGACGAGATGGGCGCCGGCTACGTCAACGGTTGGGACCAGACGCGCTTTGCCGCCGACATCAAGAAGGTCGCCGACGAGGTGGGTTACACCGGTCCGTACTACCTGTGCCGAGATCACGGCGGTCCGTGGCAGCGCGACGAGGAGCGTAACGCCCACCTGCCCGAGGACGAGGCCATGGAGCTCGCCCGCAAGTCCTTCGTCGCCGACATGGAGGCAGGCTTTGACCTGCTGATGGTCGACCCCACCAAGGATCCCTATCAGATCGGCAAGGTTATTCCGCTCGACGTGGTGCTTCGCCGCACGATCGATCTTATCGACTACCTTGAGCAGTACCGTCGCGAGCATAACCTGCCCGAGGTCGCCTATGAGGTCGGTACCGAGGAGACCAATGGCGGCTTGACCTCTACCGATAAGTACGAGGAGTTCATTTCTCAGCTGCAGCCCGAGCTCGAGAAGCGCGGCTGCCCCATGCCCACCTTTATCGTCGGCCAGACCGGCACCCTTACCCGCTGGACGGAGCAGGTCGGTCACTACAACTTCAAGAACGCCCGCGAGCTTGCCGATATGGCCAAGCGCTATGGCGTGGGCCTGAAGGAGCACAACGCCGACTATCTGGACGACGCGACGCTGCTCGAGCACATCCCGGCACACGTGACCGCCTCCAACGTCGCTCCGCAGTATGGCACCGAGGAGACCCGCGCCTACCTCAAGCTCTGCGCCACCGAGCAGATCCTGGTCGACAACGGTCTGTGCGATGACCCCTCCGACCTGTATCACACGCTGCTGGTCAAGGCTATCAAGACCGAGCGCTGGCGCAAGTGGATGACTGGCGACGACGTCAACCTGCAGGTCGATGACATCCTTGCCGACGATGAGCTCAGCCTGAAGATCCTGGATGTCTCCGGCCACTATGCGTTCAACGATCCCGAGGTCAAGGAGCAGGTCGAGAAGCTCTATCGCAACCTCGCTGCCCAGGACATCGACGGCAAGCGCTTTGTGATCGAGCACATCAAGCGCCCGATCAAGCAGTACGTCGTCGGTCTTAACCTCAAGGGCGTCACGACCCGCATCGAGGCCGCTCTTGCCGAGTAAGTAGCTTTTCCTACGCGACGCCGGGCCTGGGGCATGTCCCAGCTGCAGGCCCGGCACATGGGACAAAGGGGCAGTCCCTTTGTCCCATTCTTTTGAGTTTTAGCTTCCTTTGAAGGGGTTCACCATGAAGTTCTTTATCGATACCGCCAATCTGGACGAGATTGCCGAGGCCAAGAGCTGGGGCTGCCTGGCCGGTGTTACCACCAACCCGTCCCTGTACGCCAAGACCGGCGGCAAGCTTGCCGACTTTGAGCCCCATATGCTCAAGATTGCCGAGCTCTGCGAGGGTCTGCCCGTGTCTGCCGAGTCCACCGCGACTACTGCCGAGGGCATGATCGAGGAGGGCAAGCGTCTTGCCGCCCTCGCTCCCAACATCGTGGTTAAGCTTCCCGTGTGCGAGGCCGGCCTTGCCGCCTGCCGCGCCCTGGCCGACGCAGGTGTGCGCGTCAACATGACGCTTGTTTTCTCGCCGACCCAGGCCTTGATGGCCGCCAACGCCGGCGCTCGCTACATCAGCCCGTTTGTGGGGCGCTTCGATGACATCGCCGAGGACGGTATCTCGCAGCTCGACAATGTTGTGACTTGCATCAAGAACTATGACTGGACCGGCAAGAACGTCGACGACACCGTTGAGATCATCACCGCTTCGGTCCGCACGCCCAACCATGTGACCCAGGCGGCGCTGCTTGGTGCCGACATTGCGACCGTTCCCATGGCCGCTCTTAAGAAATGCTTGCATCACCCGCTGACCGACCAGGGCCTTGCCTCTTTTGAGGCTGATTGGCAGAAGGTCGTCGCTCAGGCTTAACGAGTGGATTGCCCCGGCATCGCGTCATCCGGTGCCGGGGTTGTTCTCAAGAGAGGAATTCGTATGACCAACCAGGAGCTGGCAAAGGTCGCCAATGAGGTCAGGAAGGGTGTCGTGACTGCGGTTCACGCGGCCAAGTCGGGACATCCGGGTGGATCGCTCGGTGCTGCCGACATCATGACGTATCTGTACTTTGAGGAAATGAATATCGATCCTGCTGACCCTCACAAGGCCGATCGCGATCGCTTTGTGCTCTCCAAGGGTCACGCGGCGCCGGGCCTGTATTCGGTGTTGGCAAATCGCGGCTATTTTCCCGTCGAAGAGCTCGAGACGCTCCGCCATATTGGCAGCCGACTGCAGGGCCATCCCAACATGAACGACACCCCGGGCATCGATATGTCCACCGGATCGCTCGGTCAGGGTATCTCCGCCGCGGTTGGAATGGCACTCGCCGCAAAGCACTGGGGTGACAGCTACCGCGTCTACACGTTGCTGGGCGACGGCGAGTGCGAGGAGGGCCAGGTGTGGGAGGCGGCCATGTTTGCCGGCAACCATGCGCTCGACAATCTTGTTGCCGTCGTCGACCACAACGGCTTGCAGATTGACGGCACGATCGATGAGGTCAACTCGGCCATGCCGCTCGCTGACAAGTTCCGCGCCTTTAAGTGGCATGTGATCGAGCTAGCCGATGGCAACGACATGACACAGATTGAGGCGGCTTTCGCCGAGGCTCGTGAGGTGACCGGCGTGCCCGTCGCTATCATCGCCGAGACGGTGAAGGGCAAAGGCGTCTCCTTTATGGAGAACCAGGTTGGCTGGCATGGCAAGGCGCCCAACGATGAACAGTTTGAGCAGGCCATGGCCGAGCTTGCGGCAGCAGGAGAGGAGCTCTAATGGCAGAGGTCAAAAAAGTCGCCACGCGCGTAAGCTACGGCGAGGCGCTCGTCGAGCTGGGCAATGAGCACGATGACTTTGTAGTGCTCGATGCCGACCTGGCTGCCGCTACGCAGACGGGTAAGTTTAAGGCTGCGCACCCTGAGCGCTTCTACGATGCCGGCATTGCCGAGAGCAACTTGATGGGGCTCGCCGCCGGCATTGCGACCACGGGCCACGTCGCCTTTGCGAGCACCTTTGCCATGTTCGCCGCCGGCCGCGCGTACGAACAAGTGCGTAATTCCATTGGCTATCCGCACCTTAACGTCAAAATCGGTGCCACGCATGCGGGTATCTCGGTCGGTGAAGACGGCGCCACGCATCAGTGCTGCGAGGACATCGCGCTCATGCGCACGATCCCGGGTATGACGGTAATCGTTCCCGCCGATGACATCGAGGCTCGCGCTTGCGTGCGCGCCGCCTATGAGTTTGAGGGACCGGTCTACATGCGCTTCGGACGCCTGGCAACGCCGGTCATTAACGATCACGAGGACTATGAGTTCAAGATTGGTCGCGGCGTGGTCGTGCGCGAGGGGTCCGATGTGACCATCATCGCTTGTGGCCTTATGGTCGCCGAGGCGCTTGAGGCTGCCGAGGCGCTCGCTGCCGATGGTATCGATGCCGAGGTCATCAATATGCACACGATCAAGCCGCTTGATGAGCGCCTGGTGGTTGCCAGCGCCAAGAAGACCGGTCGTGTGGTCACTGCCGAGGAGCATTCGATTATCGGTGGTCTTGGCGAGGCCGTGGCCTCGGTGCTCGCGGAGCAGCATCCGGTGCCGATGCGTCGCGTCGGCGTGCGCGATGTGTATGGCGAGTCCGGCCCTGCGGTCGATTTGCTGCACAAGTACGGTTTGGACGCCGACGGCATCGAAGCTGCGGTCAGGTCCGTGTTGTAAGGAAGGTTTCCATGGGATTTGTATCTGCCAACCAAGTGACGATCGGGTATACCGCCGCTTCGCGCGAGGACGCCCTGCATTATTTGTCCGAGCAGGCCATCGAGCTCGGCTTTGCCGATGACGCATCTGCCGTAGAGGCTGCCTTTATTGCTCGCGAGAACGAGGCCGAGACCGGCCTTGTCGCCGGTTTTGCCGTTCCGCATGCCAAAAGCGACGCGATCCACACGCCGGGCGTTGCCGTGCTTAAACTGACCGAGCCCGTTGAATGGCCGAGCTTCGATGGGGTGCCCGTCGATGTTGCGCTCGCGCTGTACGTGCCTGCCGGCGAGGCTGGAACCACGCATCTGCGCCTGCTCTCCAAGGCTGCCGTAATGCTGATGGACGCCGGCTTCCGCGACAAGGTGCGCGCGAGCACCGATCCCGTTGAGATTGCGGAGCTCATCAATAGCGGACTCGAAGACTAGAACGGTCATCCCGTTCAATCAATCGATCCTTCTCCAAGGAAAAGGGCCGCGACGCCATATAGGTGTCGCGGCCCTGTTTGCGTTTCCCCAGATAAAACCTGCCAAAATAAACCTATCCCTTTTTGGCAGGCTAATCGTGAGTTATTTCACCGCAACTTAGGGCACGGTTAGGAAGTGTGCACCTTAAAGAGTGGAGCCCTTGATTAGAGAGGTCGCGCTCATCTCTCTAAATGTCTCTCTAAAGAGAAGGTTGGTTAGAGAGATAGCATTAGGCAATCTAGCAGCGAATTCGATACATCTCTCTTAATGTCTCTCTAAAACAAGGCGCTTATCTCTCTAAAGTTAGAGAGATAAGCGCCTTGTTTTAGAGAGACGGAATGCCAAAATTCGTCCGTCAGCTACCATCTGCCAAAAATGACGGATAAAGGGCTCATCGAAGTAATGGGTTCATCGACGAGGCGCAACCGCCGCTATCGGAAGAAGTAGATGCAGCCGAATTGCCCCTCTATCGTCTCTCGAAGTTTGATGGGTGCTAGAGGGGCGACTGCCTCGCGATATTTTCCCAAGATAAAACCTGCCAAAACAAACCTGTCCCTTATTGACAGGTCAGTTAACGTAGTCCAGGTTGAGCATATGTGCCCGGAGCCCGCGCAGCGCCGAGCAGTTACGCCGTTTGTAAAACGGCGTAATCTAAAGGTTCATGTTGCCGTGGATGTAGGGGGTGACCTCGGGGGAGATATGGTCGCAGCCCAGCTCGCGCAGCGCGGACTCGATAACGGCGGGCAGCGGGGTTTTGCCCTCGGCATCGACGGCGTTGCCACCGAGGGCAGCAATCTTGGCGACATCTGCGGGTGCGGCCTCGATATGCATGCAGCCGCCGATCAAGCGCGCGCGTACCTGTGCCAGATCAAGATTGTGCAGGTAATCCTCGCAGGCGCGGATTAAATCGACCTTCTCGCGCGTAAGCTCCTCGCCCGTGGGGACGCGGGTGGCAAGACATGCTCCCGCCGGCAGGTTCCAAACGGGATAGCCCCATGCGCGCAGCAGCTCGCGCTCTTCGTCCTTGGTAAAGCCGACCTCCATAAGGGGTGAGCGTACGCCGAGCTCTTCTGCCGCACGCATGCCGGGGCGGTAGTCACCGCGATCGCTTGCATTGCTGCCATCGATGACGGTGGGAAAGCCGAGCGACTTGGCGTGGTTGACGATGGCGGTAAAGCCGGCGTGCTTGCAGTGGTAGCAGCGATTAGCATCGTTGCAGGCTACTTGGGGGAGCTGCAGCTGATCCACCGAAAGATTGAGCACGGGGAGCTTAAAATGCGGCCCCTCATTGGCCTGCCCATCAACGGACTGCTCAAACGAAGCCTGCTCGGGCGTGCCGATGAGCGGCGTGGTGAGATGGACGAGGAGGGTATTGGTAGGCATGATGCGGGCGCAGACCGCGGCCAAAAAGCTGCTGTCGACACCACCGGAAAAGCCGATGGCGACGCGTCCGTATGCCAAAAGCAGCTGCTCGAGTGCTGCGAGTTTGTCCTGAAGCTCCTCTGCGGGTGCGGCGGTGTCTGAAAGCATGAAAGTTCCTTACAGTTATTAAAGCTCGGATGAAACTATAATCCTAATGCGTTACTTGCCATAAGACTTCTATCTGTGTAACGAAAGTGCAATATGGCATATACGTTATATACAAGTTGCCAAATGCGGTAGAGTTGCAGCAACGCGACAGCGAGAGTCGATGGGGGACCGATATGATCAAGGCTGTTATTTTTGACATGGATGGAACGCTGGTCGATACCGAGCGTTTGGGGATTAAGGCCTGGAAGGCAGGCGCCGCTGAGCTGGGGCTCGCGATTGATGAAGCGCTGATCCATCAGTTTATCGGCCGCACGCTGCCCGATGTTATGGACATCCTCGATAAGCATTATGGCAGCCACGAAACCACCGAGGCGATCTATCGTCGCCACAAGGAGATTCGCGACGAGATGGTCAAGACCGAACTGGAACTTAAGGCCGGCGCCGCCGAGTGCCTAGACGAGCTACTAGCTGCGGGCTATCACGTGGGCCTAGCGACGTCGTCGCGCCTCGTTACGGCCGAGCGCAACCTTAAGATGGTCGGTCTTTTTGACAAGTTTGAAACGGTAACGTGTGGCGAGGACGTCGTGCACGGCAAGCCCGACCCCGAGATGTATCTGCTCGCCTGCGAGCGCGCGGGCTTTGCTCCCGAGGAATGTGCCGTGGTCGAGGATTCGCGCAACGGCTGCGTCTCGGGCATTACGGCCGGATGTCATGTCTTTGCCGTCCCCGATATCGTGCCGCTGCCGCAGGACGTGGTAGATGGCTGCGAGGCCGTGCTCGATACGTTGTTCGATCTGGCGGCGGCGGTCAAGGCCGTGCGCTAGACAATTGCGGTGTTGAAACGAGCAATTGCCCACGTTTGCGCTCAAGCAAAAGGGGCCCGGCAATGGTCGGGCCCCTTTTGCTTGAGCGGCGACTTAGCATACTTGCGGGCGTGCTATAGATACGCGCCGAGGTTGATGGCCGTGGCGTCGGTCTGGGTGCTTGCCTGGGTGCTGGCGCGCTCCAGTAGGAACGGACGTACCAGTTCTTGGCGGTTGATGTCCTCGATGGCCGTGACCGCGGTGACGGTGCGCGCGGCAGAGCCGATGTGGACGTGCTTGGTCTTTGCCGGGGCCTTGTTCTCGATTTGCTCCATGAGCAATTGAACGCCCTTGCGGCCAATCTCGTAGCCCGGGGGCGCTACCGTAGTGAGCGGGACCGATCCACTCCAAGCGAGCGGGTTGCCATCGCAGCCTGCTACGCGTACTTGCCCGGGGACAGAGATGCCCTTGTCGACCAGCGCCGAGATAACGCCCGAGGCCAACACGTCGGTCAGGCCGACGACAAAATCGGGGCGTTCGTTCGCGGGGCGCTCGGCGATTTGGGCACCGATGCCGTAGCCGTCGGCGGCGGTATTCCATTCGCCGGCGTCGATGACTTCGATCTTGATATTGGGGTGTAGGGCGAGTGCCTTATGAATGCCAAGGACGCGCAGGGTGAGTTGCATAAATGCTGCTCTACCCACAACGGTGATATGGCGTGCACCGCGGGCGATGGCAAGTTCGGCAATGATGCGACCCTGGGCCTCGTTGTCGGCCGCTACGTAGTAGCCGGGCTCGGAGCAATGGATGTCCAGATGGACGATCGGCACGGGCATCTTGGCCATGGCGGGGTGCCAGTCGGGGGATGCCATGGGCTGAACCATGACGCCGGACATCTGGGTGCCCATAAAGTAGCGCAGGTAATGGTCCTGGAGAATATCGTCGTTATCGGCGTTGGCGATGAGCAAGTCATAGCCGTGCTTGCGAGCCTCGTTGTGGGCGCCGCTGGCGATTTGGAGCGAAAAGCCGTGATCGAGACGGGGGAGCACCAGGCCAAAGGACTTGGTGGCGCCGCCCGCGAGCTGACGAGCGCTTTGGTTGGGCAGGTAGCCAAGGCGATTGATGGTCTCGTTGATGAGCTTGAGGGTCTCGGGGCGCAGCTTTTCGGGGTGGTTGAGCGCGTTGGAAACCGTGCCCAGCGAAACCCCGGCCTCGCGCGCGACGTCGCTGATTTTTACCTTTGCCATAGCGGCCCCTTTGATGCGTTTCAAGTACAAGCCAGATTGTAGCATCCCAAACCTTCCAAAAAGGGACAGGTTTATTTTGGCAGGTTTTATCTGGGGAAACGCCGTTGCCAGCGCGACCACCACGAAGGGGACAGGCACCTTTGCGGTGGTTTGGACCGGCTGGGCATGTGTGCATCGGGTGGTATCTAAGTTGAGATACCACTTCTGGTATATCAGCTTGCGCTTGCGTGAGTACAATACTCGAACGTTATACGTCTCAGCGCCCCCTGTGCGTGGACGTCTTGCAGTCACGCGAACGAAGGGATTTATCCTATGTGCGGAATTGTCGGCTACACCGGCTCTGATATTGCAAAGAACATCCTGGTCACGGGCCTCAAGCGCATGGAGTATCGCGGCTATGACTCTTCGGGCGTCGCGCTCGAGGTGGGCGAGGGCGCCGCGGCGCACCTCGACGTCATCCGCCGCGTGGGCAAGGTCGCGGGCCTGGAGAGCGAGCTTTCCAACATCGACAGCGACGCTACCTGCGGTATCGGTCACACCCGTTGGGCCACCCACGGCAAGCCCTCCGTCGTTAACGCTCACCCCCACACCAGCTGCGACGGTCGTATCGCCATCGTCCACAACGGCATCATCGAGAACTTCGCTGAGCTGCGCGAAGAGCTGGAGGGCCGCGGCCATCACTTTAAGAGCGAGACCGATACCGAGGTCTTCGCGCATCTGATCGAAGAGGCTTATGCCGAGACGCACGACCTGATGGCCTCCGTGCGCGAGGCGTGCACCCACGTGGTCGGTGCCTATGGTCTGGCCGCCGTGTGCGCTGACGAGCCCGGCGTGATCGCCGTGGCCCGCAAGGATTCCCCGATCGTGGTCGGCGCGGGCGAGACCGGTTCCTACGTTGCCTCTGACGTGATTGCACTCATCGACGCCACCCGCGATGTCGTGGTGCTCGAGGACGGTCAGTTTGCCAAGCTCACGCCCGCAGGCGTCGAGTACACCGACGAGGCCGGCAACGTTATCGAGCCCAAGGTCACCCACATCGACTGGGACCTGGACATGGCAGAAAAGGGCGGCTATCCCGACTTTATGCTCAAGGAAATCCACGAGCAACCGCGCGTCGTGCGCGACACACTGGTCGGTCGTATGACGCCGGCCGGCGAGCTCGACATCGACGAGCTGGGCCTTTCGCTCGAGGAGCTCAACGACATCGACCGCGTCTACGTGATCGCTTGCGGCACCAGCTATCATGCTGGCCTCATTGCCAAGAATCTCATTGAGGGCTGGGCTCGCATTCCCACCGAGGTGGAGGCGGCCAGCGAGTTCCGTTATCGCAACCCCATCATTACGCCGACGACGCTTGTCGTTGCCGTGTCCCAGTCGGGCGAGACGGCCGATACCCTTGCCGCCATTCGCGACGCGCGCATCAAGGGTGCCAAGGTCTTCGGCATCACCAACGTGGTGGGCAGCCCCGTGGCGCGTGAGAGCGACGGCGTCATCTACACCAAGGCCAACAAAGAGATCGCGGTCGCCTCGACCAAGAGCTTCATCGGCCAGGTCGTGAGCCTCACGCTGCTGGCTTTGCTGCTGGCGCAGGTCAAGTACCGCTTGACCACCAAGCAGGCGCGCATGCTGTTCCGCGAGCTTTCCGATACGGCCGAGCAGATCCAGTGGATTTTGGATACCCAAACCGAGGCCGTGCATGAGGCCGCCCTGCTGTGCAAGGACGCGCAGTCGGCGCTGTTCGTGGGCCGTGGCATGGGTGCCGCTATTTCCTACGAGGGCGCGCTCAAGCTCAAAGAGGTCAGCTACCTGCACGCCGAGGCCTACGCCGCCGGCGAGATGAAGCACGGCCCCATCGCGCTGATCGACCCGGGCTTCCCTGTCATCGCCGTGGCCACCAAGAGTGCCACCTACGACAAGACCGTGTCGAACCTCATGGAGTGCAAGGCGCGCGGCGCCAAGGTCATCGTCGTTGCCACCGAGGGCGACGAGGAGATCAACAAGATCGCCGACTGCATTATCCGCGTGCCGGCAGTCCGCGACGTGTTCAGCCCCATCACGGCGAGCGTTCCTCTGCAGCTGCTCGCCCGCGAGGTCGCCATCCTGCGCGGCTGCGACGTCGACCAGCCCCGCAACCTGGCGAAAAGCGTTACTGTCGAGTAATCGAGTTCCGTCATCCTAACAACTAAGGCCCGGCTCCGCATCATCATGAACTGCCTCCCATTTCTTGGACATGAGAAATGGGAGGCTTTCTTTATGCGCG
>WGSR01000340.1 GCA_014871545.1 Collinsella sp.
GCTTTGCCAACTGGCGGGCCCCCTTAAGGATAAGCGGCTTACGATATTCTGACGCTTTCCAAGCGTTAAGCTTGGCAATGATATCTCGCTGCATGGACGAACCTCCCGCAAAGAAACTTCCGTAAACGTGATATTTCCCACATTTTACCCTAGGTAAAACGTGACATTTATCACATTTACGGAAGTTTTAAGCTCATTTCGCCACACTTTCATCACATTGAAAAAGCGGAGGCGCATTTTGCGCCTCCGCCACCATCTTTCCTATCAGCCTACCTGACCCGAACGGCCGAGTCGTCACGGAACCGAGGGGCCGGGCACAGGGCCTTGCCTCTCAATGAGTTCCGCACGAACAGGAGGCGCCAGTGGCGCCTCCGTCGTGAGTCAGGACTGTCCGAAATTGAGAGGCAAGGCCCTGTGCCCGGCCCCTCGGTTCCCGCTTACGAGAGCGACGTTCTCAGCAACTCGTTGAAGAGCTTCGGGTTGCCCTTGCCGCGGCTCGCCTTCATGCACTGGCCCACCAAAAAGCCGATGACCTTCTGGTTGCCGTCACGATACTGCTGCGCCTGATCGGCACAGTTTGCCAGCACCTCGTCCACGATCGGCTGCAGCGCTCCGGCATCGCTTACCTGACGCATGCCACGCTCGTCGACGATCTTGTTGGGATCGTCGCCGGTCTGGGCCATAGCCTCAAAGACCTCGTGAGCCTGGTTGGAGCTAATGGCATCGGTCGCCAGCAGCTTGGCAAGGGCTGCCACCTGAGCCGGTGCAATACCGGACTCTGTCAGCGAGACGCCCGCGCCCTTAAGGTAGGCGATCATCTCGTTCACCAGCAAGTTTGCAACCGTCTGGGCCTCCTTGCCGGCCATACCGGCAGCGGCAGCCTCAAAGAACTCGGCAAACTCCGGGTCGCCGGCGATCTGCTCGGCATCGGCCGTCTTAATGCCAAAGTCGGCCTCAAAACGGACGCGCTTGGCATCGGGCAGCTCGGGGATCTCGCCACGGCAGCGGTCGATGAACTCGTCGTCCAGATCGAACGGCGCCAGGTCGGGGTCGGGGAACAGACGATAGTCGTCGGCCGTCTCCTTCACACGCATGACCACGGTGCGCTTACGGCTGGGCTCCCAGTGGCGGGTCTCCTGGTAGATAATGCCGCCCTCCTCGAGCACCTCGGCCTGACGGCAAATCTCGTAGGCAAGGCCATCGTGCAGGCTCTTAAACGAGTTGAGGTTCTTGAGCTCGGTCTTGGTGCCCAGCTTGGTCTCGCCGCGGCGGCGCAGCGACACGTTGCCGTCGCAGCGCATGGAGCCCTTCTCCATGGAGCAGTCCGAAATGCCCAGCGTCACAAAGATGCGACGGAGCTTCTCCATAAACAGGCGCGCTTCCTCGGGCGTGCGCAAATCGGGCTCAGTCACGAGCTCAATCAAAGGCGTGCCGCAACGGTTGTAGTCGACGAGCGACTCGGCCGCGGCGGTAATGCGGCCCTCGGCGCCGCCCACGTGCACCATCTTGGCGGCGTCCTCCTCCATGTGGATGCGCAGGATGCGGATGGGCACCGTGTAGGAACCGTCCTCGCGTCGCTCGGGCATCCGCAGGTTGGCGGCGGCATAGCGGGCCCGGTGGCCGGCGCGCTGATTGCCCGC
>WGSR01000341.1 GCA_014871545.1 Collinsella sp.
GCCGCCCGCGCAGCGTCGACTGGTCCGCCGTGCGTTAGAACGGCGGACCTGAGGGCAGCGTCGAGCCGTTACGCGGTTTGGTAAAACCGCGTAACTACCTAACTACATCAAGTTGCAAACAGCTGCTGCGAAGGCAACGGGGTCCTCGGGCAGAATGCCCTCGACCAGCAGGGCCTGGTCATAGAGCAAACCGGAGTACTGCTTGATCTTGTCGGCGTCGCCCGCCTTCTGAGCGGCGACGAGCTTGGAAAAGACCGGGTGCTTGGCGTTGAGCTCGAGCACGCGCTGGCTCTTGGGCATACCGTCGGGCGCGCCCTCGGGACCCTTCTGGAGCACCTTCTCCATCTCGAGCGAAAGCGGGCCCTCGGTGGTGATGCACGCGGGAGCATCGGTCAGGCGCGCAGAGACGGCAACCTTCTCGACCTTGTCGCCGAGTGCCTCCTTCATGGCGTTAAAGAGGTCCTCGTTCTCCTTGGTGGCGTCCTCGGCCTCCTTTTTCTCGTCCTCGGTCGCCAGGTCAAGATCACCGGTTGCGACGTTCTTGAGCTCCAGGTGACGATCCTCAACCTCGGGCTCGGCACCATCGGCCACGGCCTTCTCGGCAGCCTCGCGGGCAGCATCGTCCTCGTAGATCTTGGGCATATCGGCGGCAACGTACTCACGCATAGCCTGGAAGGTGAACTCATCCACGTCCTGCGTCAGCAGCAGCACGTCATAGCCGCGGTCGAGCACGCCCTTTACCACGGGCATCTTGGCCAAGCGCTCACGCGAGTCGCCGGCAGCGTAGTAGATGGCCTTCTGATCCTCGGGCATGCCCTTGGCATACTCGGCCAGGGTAATCATCTTCTGTTCCTTGGCAGACCAGAACAGCAACAGATCGGCGAGCTCATCGGCCTTCATGCCATAGCTCGAGTAGATGCCGTACTTAAGACCGCGGCCAAAGTTCTCAAAGAACTTCTCGTAGGCCTCGCGGTCGTTGTCACGCATATCCTCAAGGTCGGCGGTGATCTTCTTTTCCACACGCTTGGCGATGGCCTTGAGCTGACGGTTCTGCTGCAGCGTCTCACGCGAGATGTTGAGCGACACATCGGCGGAATCCACGACGCCGCGGACAAAGTTGTAGTAGTCGGGCAGCAGGTCGTCGCACTTCTCCATGATCAGGACGTTGGAGCTGTAGAGTGCCAGACCCTTCTCGTAATCCTTGCTGTACAGATCGAACGGCGCGCGGCCCGGCACAAACAGCAGGGCATCGTACTCGAGCGTGCCCTCGGCATGGAAGCTGATGGTGCGCGCAGGATCGTCAAAGTCGTGGAACGTGGACTTGTAGAACTCGTCGTAGTCCTTCTGCTCGACATCGGAGCTGCGCTTCTTCCAGATCGGTGTCATGGAATTGACGGTCTCGAGCTCCTGGTAGTCCTCGTACTCGGGCTTGTAATCGTCGCCGGCGTCCTCGGGCTTGGGTTTCTGGCGGCTCTTGGACACCATCATCTGAATCGGGTAGCGCACATAGTTGCTGTACTGCTGAATCAGGCTCTTGAGACCCCACTCGGTCAGGAAGCGATCGTAGGTCTCGGCCTCGCCGTCGGCATCGAGCTTCTCGTTCTCGCGCAGCGTCAGGATGACATCGGTACCGTGCTC
>WGSR01000342.1 GCA_014871545.1 Collinsella sp.
GTGATGTCCTTCATATCATTACCCCCAGTATAAAAATGGCTGGAAACACTGCACTGGGACAAAGTGCAAGTGGAACTATAGTAGCGCTGATGTCCATTTTTACAACAGCCTGGCGGGTTTTTTAATACAGAATCGGATGGGCGGTACGGGTAGTCGAATGGGCGGCGGAGGGTCTTATGCGGCGGAGGAGGCGTCGTCCTCGTCCAAGGCGGCGAAGAGCTTCTTGCCGTCGAGCAGGCGCGTGCTGACGTTTCTCATTCGGCCAATCTCTACAGTACGCAACGTGTCATCGGCGCCTCGGGCGTCATAGACCGTTCCCAGCAGATACGAGATGCCATCGCGCTGCCTGATGGCAAAGGGACGGAGTGTCATCCGTGCTGCTTCGGTTTCGCCGCGTGTCGTGACGCTCGAAATATCAAAACTCACCGTGGTTCCGTGGTCGATGGCCTGCTCGACGAGCTCGCACGTGTCGATGCGCTTGATGGGCGTGCGTGTTGCCTTGGTAGCCTTGCTGCCTGCGCTTGGAGCGGGTTCGGGTGTATCGAGGTAGCCGCGAACGTCGGCGCTCGCCATGGCAACTAAGTGCTGCGCCATGCTCTTGCGGATAGCGATAGGTGTGGAGCGGTTGCGCATGACCATACCGTGGAGCCGGATGATCTCTTCATCGGTGAGCGGGCGGGTAAGAAGTTTGTAGCCCACGCCGCGTTTGTACTCAATTTCGTATCCGGCATGGCGAAGCGCGGAGATGGCGGTGTAGATGCTGCGCCGCGCCGCCGAGATGGGCATGCGGGCGGGGTCGTCGGGATGGGCGAGGCGCCGGATCAACTCATCGGAAAGCATGGCCTTGTCCTCGCCGGTGTTTTCGCTTAAGAGTTGCAGGATGCGAACGGCGCGATAGGCTGCCATCGAGGCGGCGCCTCTAGTCGTGGTATCGTAGGTTTCAACAGCGGCTTCGGTCATGGTGTCCACGTCCTTTCCGTTTTGGGTGGCGACGGTATGGAGCCTAGAACGTGGGGCTTTCCCAGGGGCGCAGGGCGCTCTGGGCGGTCGGTAGTCGTCGGCAAACGGCGGGTCGAGTTTTCAACAGCCCTGCTCAACTGACCAAAAACTTGCCAAAAGCTTGACGGATGCTGTTGAAAAAAGCGCCCCTCGGCTTGCCGAGAGGCGCTTGTGCGATGAGCGTTGGCGTGTGGCGACGCGAGCTAGCGTCCGACGATTAGAAGTCGGCGTTGCCCACGGTGCGCGGGTGCGGCAGGACGTCGCGGATGTTGCCCACGCCGGTCAGATACATGACCAAGCGCTCGAAGCCCAGACCGTAGCCGGCGTGCTTGCAGGAACCGTAGCGGCGCAGGTCAAGGTAGTACTTGTACTGCTCGGGATTCATGCCCAGGTCCTTGATGCGGGCCTCGAGCAGATCCAGGCGCTCCTCGCGCTGGGAGCCGCCGATAATCTCGCCGATACCGGGAACCAGGCAGTCGGCGGCGGCGACGGTCTTGCCGTCCTCGTTCATGCGCATGTAGAACGCCTTGATCTCGGCCGGGTAGTCGGTCACGAAGGTCGGGCGCTTAAAGTGCTCCTCGGTCAGGAAGCGCTCGTGCTCGGTCTGCAGGTCGATGCCCCAGCT
>WGSR01000343.1 GCA_014871545.1 Collinsella sp.
TGGGACTCAGCAGCAGCCTTGATAGCGTCGAAATCGAGTTCTTTAGCCATTGTTCTTAACCTTTCAAACGAAGGAATCTACCTGTGAGGTGGCGGAGCGATACCTATTTATTCCGCCCAGTATTAGCAAGTGGGGTATTCGCCTTCCCAGACGATGCGGCGGTACTGGTCGGGGTCCGTGTCACCTTCCGTGGAGAAGCAGAGCACGGAGCTCGTCTTATCCAGACCGATGAGTTCCTTGAGCTCGGCGTACTCGGGATCGAGCATGAGGGTCTCGACCAGGCCGGTGGTCACAGCGCCGGACTCGCCGGAGATGACGCGCGGGTCGCCCTTCTCGGGAGCGCCCAGGGTGCGCATGCCGCGAGCGGTGACCCAGTCGGGGCAGGACACGAAGGCGGTGGCGTGGTTGCGCAGGATATCCCAGCCCAGGATGTTGGGCTCGCCGCAGCACAGACCGGCCATGATGGAGGGCATGTCGCCGTCCACGATGCGCGGATCGCCGTCGCCGGCGGCAGCGCCCTTGTACAGGCAGGCGGCAGGCGCGCACTCAACCACGACGAAGGTGGGCGGGTTATCGGGATACAGGTTGGTGAAGTAGCCCACCACGGCGCCGGCGAGCGAACCCACGCCAGCCTGGACAAACACGTGCGTCGGGCGGTTGATGGCCATCTCGCGCAGCTGCTCGGCAGCCTCGGAAGCCATGGTGCCGTAGCCCTCCATGATCCAGGACGGGATCTTCTCGTAGCCCTCCCAGGCGGTGTCCTGAACGATGACGCCGCGCTCGCAGGCGTCGGCCTCGGCGGCGGCCATGCGCACGCACTCGTCGTAGTTGACCTCTTCGATGGTCACCGTGGCGCCCTCGGCGGCGATGTTATCGAAGCGGGGCTTGGTAGAACCCTTGGGCATGTGCACGACGGCCTTCTGGCCCAGCTTGTTGGCAGCCCATGCCACGCCGCGGCCATGGTTGCCATCGGTGGCGGTAAAGAAGGTGGCCTGGCCAAAGTCCTTGGCAAGCTGATCGGAGGTCAGGTAATCGAAGGTGCAGTCGGCAACGTCCTTGCCGGTCTCGTCGGCAATGTAGTTGGCCATGGCAAACGAGCCGCCCAGGACCTTAAAGGCGTTGAGGCCAAAGCGATAGCTCTCGTCCTTAACGCACAGGTTGGACAGGCCCAGGCGCGCGGCCTGGCCGTCCAGGCGGGCAAGCGGAGTGACGGTGTACTGGGGGAACGACTGGTGGAAGGCACGGGCCTTCTTCACGTGGTCGAGACTCATGATTCCCAAGTGCTTGTCATCGCTCTTGGGCATCGTGTTGCTCGCCCACTGGATCTTATCGGCCATACGGTGAACTCCTTAAGTCCTCTCTTGCCGGCCCCCGCATACGCGTTTCAGCCCGATCCCATTCACACGGCTGAACTTTTATGTGGATGCCAAACAAAAAGTTTGTTAGTAATGTTCTATCACACTTTTTGATTGGCATACCTAACGAATTGTTTGTTGCCGTAATCGGTACTTTTTCGCCGCCGAACGGTCATGAATTGCCTTGTTGATGGATTTGTTTGCGGTCAAGTGTGGTTTATGGCAAAGTGTGCCCAAACTAATTTTTAGGAAGGCACCCATGACC
>WGSR01000344.1 GCA_014871545.1 Collinsella sp.
GCTCCCCTGCTGGCCCTCGAGCTCCTCGCGGCGCAGCTGCGACTGGCAAATCTCGCGATAGAGCTGGCAGGTCGCGTACAGCTCGTCATGCGTGCCCAGGCCCGCAACCGAGCCGTGGTCGAGTACGCAGATCATGTCGGCATCGCGAACGGTCGAGACACGTTGGCTCACGATGACGGTCGTGAGCGGCAGCCCGCCCTCGGCGGCACCGCGCACACTGCGCTCGCGGATGGCATGGCGAAGCGCCGCATCAGTCTTAAAGTCAAGTGCCGAGGCGGAGTCATCCATGATCAGGACCTGTGGCGAGCCCACTAGGGCGCGCGCGATGGTCAGACGCTGGCGCTGGCCACCGCTAAAGTTCTTGCCGCCCGCCTCGACCGGGGCGTCGAGCCCCTGCGGCTTGTTGCGCACGAACTCGCTCGCCTGCGCCATATCGAGCGCTGCCCAGAGCTCCTCGTCGGTCGCCGTCTCGTCACGCCAGGTCAGGTTGCTGCGGATGGTGCCGCTCACCAGCGACGCGCGCTGCGGAACAGTCGCGACCACACGGCGCAACTGGTCGAGCGGCCAGGTGCGCACGTCGGAGCCCATCACGCTCACGCTGCCGGTGCTCGCATCGTACAGGCGCGGAATAAGCGAGACGAGCGTGGACTTGCCGCTGCCCGTGCCGCCGATAATGCCGAGCGTCTTGCCCAGTGGGAGCTCCAGGGTCACATCGTTGACGGCGTTGGCAGCACCGGCGCCAAACGAGAAGCTCGCATGGCTCAAGCTCAGTGCAGGAACTGGAACGACATTGCCCGGCTTGGGCAGCGCGACCGGCCGGTTGCCCTCGTCAGCGATGCTCGGCTCGCAGTTGAGCACCTCGTTGATACGCGAAGCACTCGCGCTCGCCTTGGTAAAGACCACGACCAGGTTGGCGACGTACACGATGGAGGTGAGCGTCTGCGTCATGTAGTTCACAAACGCCATGACCTGGCCCTGCGTAAGCTCGCCCACGTTGACCTGGATGCCGCCCACCCACAGGATGGCGCACACGCCCAGGTTCATCACCAAAAACGTGACGGGGTTGAGAATCGACGAGAGCTTGCCCACCGCGATGGCAGTATTGGCCTGGTCGTCGGCGGCCTGCGCAAAGCGCTCGCGCTCGTGATCTTCGCGCACGAAGGCGCGAACCACGCGGGCGCCCGAAAGGCCCTCGCGGCAGATAAGCGCGATGCGGTCGAGCTTTGCCTGCAGCTGCTTGTAGTACGGAATGCAGCGCGCCATGACAACCCAGAACACCAGGCCAATGGCGGGCGTGCAGATCAAAAAGATGATGCCGAGCTTAAGGTCGATGGCAAGGGCCGCGCACATGGAGCCCACCGCTAGAAAGGGCCAGCGGATGAGCATGCGCACGCCCAGCGCCACAGCGAGCTGGACCTGGTTAACGTCGTTGGTGATGCGGGTGATGAGCGACGGCGTGCCAAAGCGGTCGAGCTCAGCATAGCTCAGCTTGTTAATGTGCTCGTAGAGCGCGCCGCGAATGTCGGTGCCCATGCCCTGCGAGGTGAGCGCCGCCATCTTTTGGCAGACGAGCGTAAACGAGATGCCGATCACGGCCATGGCGGCAAG
>WGSR01000345.1 GCA_014871545.1 Collinsella sp.
CGCAAAAGACGGCTGCTCCGTTTGGAGGGCCGTCTTTTTGGTATAAGAGGACGGAATGACTAACACGAAAGGTACAACCATGCCCCAGATTGATGATGCCGAGCTGTTTGGCAATGCCGAGGATCAGCGTGCGTACGAGGACTTTTGCGCTAATCAGGAAGCGGTCGAGAAGTTTACGCTCGACAAGCCCGCGCTTATCTGCCGCTGGCGCATGTCTAACAAGAAGGTGCCCATGCTCAACCGCCACATTCGCGCGCTGTCCGAGCGCCTGGTGCAGGGCGAGCCGCTTACCCATAACATGCTCAGCTGGGCCAAGCAGCACGTTGAGTGGTCGCTTGCCGAGGGCGATTACACCGCGCGCGACGGCGTGCTCATGCTGGTGATCGACGTTAACGGTAATGCCGCCATGACGGTGGGGGAGTACGAGCCGCTGGCCGACACGTCGGCCAAGGCGCTGCGTGCCCGTTCTGCCGAGGCTCGCTCCGAAGCCGACGAGACCGGCGTGGCGCCCGAGCTGCTCGCCGCCGTCAACAACGGCGAGCTTGCCTTTGTGGCGCCGGCGGACGAGTGCCTGTGCGGCACGGCGACGCTCATTGAGCAACTGGCCCAGACCAAGGGCATCCCGGTCACGCGCGTAGACATTCCCGCGCAGCTCAAGGGCGCGTTGTTCCTGGTGAGCGACGAGCACGGCGTGGTCCCCGCAACTGAGACGGACGCCGCCGAGGCCGACGCCGCGACGGTCGCCTTCTTTGCCGACGGCTACGAAAAGCTCCGCGCCCGCCGCTAAATGATTTTTCTGGGACGGGGATTAAAAACTCATTTTGGTCTCCGTTTCCGTCGCGAGCGTGAGGCGGACAAAACACCCCCGCTTGCGAACAGTTCTGTCACCTTGGTGCCGCGCGAGGCGCGCACCTGCGGATCCGCGGTCATAATGGGGCAAGACAACCAAGAAGGGGGCGGAATCCATGGCGCTAATCTATATCGTTGAGGACGACGAGCCCATTCGTCGTGAGCTTATCGACATCCTTGCCCGCGCCGGGTTTGAAATCGAGGCCTGCGAATCGTTTGAGCATGTCTCGCGCGATATTCTCGCCGCCGCGCCCGACCTGGTGCTGCTCGACCTGACGCTTCCCGTCAAGGACGGCCAGCATATCTGCCACGAGGTTCGCCGCGAATCCGAGGTTCCCATCATCGTCCTCACGTCGCGCACGACCGAGATCGACGAGGTCATGGCCATGACGCTCGGCGCGGACGACTTTGTTCCCAAGCCCTACAGCGCCCGTGTGCTCGTGGCGCGCATCAATGCCTTGCTGCGTCGCACCGCGGCGGCGGGCGAGCGCAGCACGCTCGTCCACAAGGGACTGGAGCTCGACCTCGCACGCTCCATGGTCACCAACACGCAAACGGGCACCAGCACCGAGCTCACAAAAAACGAACTGCGTATTCTCTCGCTGCTTCTGAGCCGCGCGGGCAAGATTGTTTCGCGCTCGGCCATCATGCAGGATCTGTGGGACTCCGACGCCTTCGTGGACGACAATACGCTTACCGTCAACATCAACCGCCTGCGCACCACGCTCGAAAAAATCGGCATCAAGGGGTATTTGAC
>WGSR01000346.1 GCA_014871545.1 Collinsella sp.
AAGAACTTCGTCGCTATCGTCGCGACCTGCATCGCATTCCGGAGCTCGATTTCGATCTTCCGCAAACCATTGCCTATATCGAGGGCGTGTTGGCACCGCTCGCTTGCGAGGTGACCCATCCGTGCCCCAGCTGCGTCTGCGCTTTCTTCGACGCCGGCGTTGGTGCCGCGCATGCCACAGCGATTCGCGCCGATATGGATGCGCTGCCCATCGCGGAGGCGACGGGAGCGGCCTTTGCCTCGACCCATCCCGGCAAGATGCACGCTTGCGGACATGACGGACACATGGCCATGGCACTTGCCGCCGCGACGTATGTCGACCGTACGATTCGCGAGCAGCCGGGCGCCATTAGGCGCAACGTTCTCTTTGTGTTCCAGCCGGCCGAGGAAACGACCGGTGGTGCCAAGACGGTATGCGAGAGCGGTGTGTTCGAGCGCTATGGGGCTGACCGCATTTTTGGCTTCCATGTGTGGCCCGATCTGCCTGCCGGCACGTTGGCGAGTTGTTCCGGTCCGCTGCTGGCGCGTTCGAGTGAGACACACATTCATATTCACGGGACGAGCATCCATATCGCTAAGACTTATGGTGTGCCGGTTGAGGAGTCGCACGATGCCGCGTTGGCGGCGGCGAAGTTTTTGGTTGCCGAGCGCGAACTGATGGACGAGCTGGGCACCGACGAGCCCTGTATCGGCAAGTTTGGTCTGCTGCAGGCCGGTACCGTCTGCAATGCGGTGGCGGGGGAGGCCCATGTTGCTGGTGGCTTGCGCGTGTTTACAGACGCTATGTTCGACCGTGCGCGCGAGGGCGTGCGCCGTGTGCTCGACGAAGCGTGCACCGCAACGGGCTGCACGTATGATCTCGACTTCGCCGAGGGCTATCCACCGGTCGATAACGACCCCGAGTTGTTTGCCTGCATTGCGCCTGCCTTGTCCGAGCTGCAACTTGTGGACGAGCCGCTGTTAATTGCCGAGGACTTTGCTTTCTATCAGCGCCATCTGCCGGGCGTGTTCTTCTTGCTGGGCACGGGCGTGCCAGAAGGACAAGAAAACCCGATCGACGCTGATGACTGCCCAGCCTATGCGATGAGCGCTCTGCATACCGATACCATGCTCTTTGACGAGGAGATTCTTCTCAAAGGCCTCGATGTCTACAAACGATTGCTTGTGATGGAGTGACGATGAGGCGACGCCGACAGTCTGCCGTATATAGTCCGGGTGGATGCGGGTGCGGTTTGCTGCTGCTCCCGGTTATTGCTGTGAGCATTGGCGTGATGTTTGCGCTTGCTGGACTGGCCGCGGCAGCACTTGTGCTGTTTATCACTGCCATCGGCGTGACGATTTGGCTTTATCGCAGTCGTGAACAGCGCCGCGCCGACGGTAAGACCAATGTAGGATGGATTGCCTTTTTGGTCATCGCCTACCTGCTGAGCATCAGCTATTTGGCCTTCTTTATCCTGTTGATGATCAGTGCCTTTACCGGGGAATCCGTCACGGTGGGTTGATCGCTGCCGGCAGACGGTCGCGCAAAGTGCGTTTGCTCGGCGTTTGGATAACTGCATTGGCCGTTTACCGCAACCTTAGCTCTCAGCTAATGAATTCAAGTT
>WGSR01000347.1 GCA_014871545.1 Collinsella sp.
GAGCGCAAGGTCGCCGGCATGACGGCCACACGTATCGTTGAAGACCCTAAAATCATCAAGGTCGATCACCGCAACGCCGGCATTCATGCGGGCGCTACGGAGCTTTTCCTCGTAATATCGGCGATTGCGCACGCTCGTCAGCACGTCGGTGTAGACAAGGTCCTCTTCTGCAGCCTCTTGCTCATCGATCGGACGCACCATCAGTAAGACATGAGGCTCGCCCTCGACCTTCAGAGGGCGCAGGCGGGCGCGGTACTCAACACCATCGTTGAGCAGTTGCTCCGACACCTCATCGGAATCTGCCAAGGCCTCAAGACTCGACTGACGCAAACAAGGGCACCGATTGCCGGCGAGCAGGCAGTTAGGCTCGCTCTTAATCTGATCGGCCGACAGCAAACGCACCACGGGGTAGGTCTTCGCGACGCGGGCGACCTCGGCGGCAGCCTCCTCGTCGGTTAGATTGACCTCGTGATTATTGAGCATATGGGGCCCTTTCTATCGTTACGCACGGCAACAGTGCATATCAATTGGTACAAGGGTAACATCTAACAACTGAAGGCAAACGCGCGATTATCGTTACATTTTTATGACCTGGCAAGCGGCGATAATGGAGCCGCGGGCGCGCGCTTATGGGCGCATTCGTTAACAATGACGAAACGCTAACAGCCCCTCTCCCCGCAGGTCATCGAGCGTGCTAACGCTCCAAGACATCGCGAACGGCGTTTGCCGCCGTAACGGGGCGATCGCGCAGACCGTTATGCGCGCCCGGGATCGTCACAAGGGGGCAATCGAGATATTCGGCAGCCGCTCGCGTGCCAGCCTCGCGGGGCGTATCGACCGAAAGCTCGCCCAAAAACACGGCCGACACCGCCTTTGACGCGCGGGCACGCTCCCAGTCGGGAGCATATGTCATATTTGTTCCGTATTCATTGGCCATAAAGCAACGACCATTGCGCAGGGCATGTTTGGCTTCCGCTTCGGTCGTCCCGGGAGCCTCGGGGTCCAAGTCGCCGAGGGCTCCCAAGAAAAGCCGGAGCGCCCTTGAAACCTTTCCAGCCGCAATCATATCGAGCAAAACCGGAGCTGCGCCCATACCGACGCCTTCGGCCGACACAGCCGGCTCATGCAGAATCGCACGGGCGACGAGATGGGGTTCGGTGCGAAGAAGCTCCAGCGCCACCAACGTACCGGCGCTATGCGCAAGCACATTTGCCGGAGCGCCAACGTGTTCGATCACGGCTTGCAGGTCGGCGGCCTGAGCGGCAAGATCATAGCTGCCGTCTGCCGCATCGCTGCTGCCACCGCAGCCGCGGCGGTCGTAGGCAATTACGCGGTAGTTGCGGCTGAGCTCACAAGCGATACCGTCGAAAAATGTGCCGTCGACACAAGCGCCGTGCACGCACACCAAAGCAGGAGCATCAGGCGACACATCCGGGCCGGCATATTCGCGACAGGCAATCGTGGTGCCCGCATTCTCGACCGTAAAATCCATGTTGTGCCCCCATCATCAATGCCCATCCAGTTGCACGTCAGTACGGTTGGATGGACCCGCATTGCCTTACGCCTTGTTAACAGATTAACTGTACC
>WGSR01000348.1 GCA_014871545.1 Collinsella sp.
TCGAGCGTAAAGTTCAGCAGCTTCTTGGACTTCTTGACGGCCTCGCATGCCTTGACCTTCACAGCGCGGAAGTCGCTCTTGGAGAAGGTATCAAAGTCGACGAACTCCTCAAACAGCGGCTCAACGGCGATCTTGGAGTAATCAAGCGTGGGCTTAAGCGACTTAACGAATGGGCTCGCGGCGTTGCCGGCCTCGGCAGCCTTGGCGGCAGCGGCACCGGACTGGAAACCCTTCTCGGGCTTCATGTGCGGGAACAGCAGCACGTCGCGGATAGAAGCCTGGTTGGCAAGCAGCATGACCACGCGGTCGATACCAATGCCAATGCCGCCCGCGGGAGGCATACCGTACTCGAGGGCGCGCACGTAGTCCTCGTCATACTCCATGGCCTCATCGTCGCCGCCGGCCTTCTCGGCCATCTGGGCGGCAAAGCGCTCGGCCTGGTCGACCGGGTCGTTGAGCTCGGAGAACGCGTTGGCGTACTCGTGGCCGGCAATAACCAGCTCAAAGCGGTGCGTCAGGCGCGGGTCGTCCTCAAAACGCTTGGCAAGCGGGCTGACCTCGATGGGGTAATCGCACACGAAGGTCGGGTTGACGATGGTGTCCTCGCCCAGCTCATCGTAGATCTCGGCGATAATCTTGCCGGCGGTCCACTCGGGCTTAATCTCCAGGCCCTTCTCGCGCGCGGCGGAAGCAAGCTCCTCGACCGGCGTGTCGATGGTGACCTGCTTGCCGAGCACATCGGAGACGATGTCGGTCATGGGACGGCTGGCCCACTCACCAGAAAGGTCGATGGTCTGGCCCTGGTACTCGATGACCTCGGGGTTGCCGATAGCCTTGTTAGCCGCCTTAATGACGCCCTGGGCGAGCGCCTTCATGCCCTCGAGGTCGGAGAAGGCACGGTAGGCCTCCATCGTGGTGAACTCGGGGTTGTGGGTGAGGTCCATGCCCTCGTTACGGAAGATGCGGCCGATCTCGAACACGCGCTCAAAACCACCGACGATGCAGCGCTTGAGGTGCAGCTCGGTGGCAATACGCAGGTAGCACTCCTGATCGAGCGCGTTGAAGTGGGTAATGAACGGCTTGGCAGTAGCGCCGCCCTGGATGGTCTGCAAGATGGGGGTCTCGACCTCCATGTAGCCGTCGGACTCCATAAAGCGACGGAAGGTAGAGAGAATCTGCGAACGCTTACGGAAGGTCTCGCGAACGTCGTCGTTGGCGATCAAGTCGACATAGCGCTGGCGATAGCGGGTCTCCTTGTCGGAAAGACCGTGGAACTTCTCGGGCAGCGGACGAACGGCCTTGGCAAGCAGGGTCGCGCTCTTAGGGGCAACGGAAAGCTGGCCGCGCTGGGTACGCACGACCACGCCGGTCACGCCCAGGATATCGCCCAGGTCGAGGGCCTTGAGCGTATTCCAGGCAGCCTCGTCCATGTCGTTGATGCGGCAGAACAGCTGAATCTCGGCAGTCGCATCGCGCACGACGATGAACATGATCTTGCCCTGACCGCGCTTGGCGACCACACGGCCAGCGATCTTCACGACGTCCTCGGTGTCCTCGCCATCGGCAAGCTCGGCGTACTTAGC
>WGSR01000349.1 GCA_014871545.1 Collinsella sp.
CCGCAGTTCGATAGCGGTCTTGCCACGACGGCCATCATCACCATCATGCCGCTGGCCTTTGCAACTATGATCGAGCATATCGGCGATATCTCCGCCATTGGCTCTACCTGCGAACGCAATTACATTGCCGATCCCGGTCTGCACCGTACCCTGCTCGGCGATGGCCTGGCGACCATCTTGGCATCGCTCTTTGGCGCCCCCGCCAATACGACGTATGGCGAGAACACCGGCGTGCTTGCCTTGACGCGTGTGTTCGACCCGCGTGTGATTCGCATTGCCGCCTGCTGCGCCATTGTGCTTTCGTTCTGCCCCAAGTTTGCTGCGGTGATTGCCGCCATGCCGGCGTGCGTTATCGGCGGTGTGTCACTCGTGCTCTACGGCATGATCAGCGCCGTTGGCGTGCGTAACCTCATCGAGAATCAGGTTGATTTCCAGAACAACCGCAACGTGCTGGTGGCGGCTCTGGTGCTCGTGCTTTCGCTCGGCATTGCCTACAGTACCGCCGGTGCCATCGTGCTGGAGCTGGGCGGCGTGACGATTTCGCTTTCGGGCCTTGCCGTGGGCTCGCTGGTGGGCATTGTGCTCAACGCCATCCTGCCCGGTAATGACTTTGAGTTCGATACTTCCGAGCTTGAGGAGACTGCTGAATAGTAGCTGCGTTCAGCCAAATTAAAAATGGCGTCCATGCGTATGTACGCGTGGACGCCATTTTTAATGCGTCAGTATCCAGTGGATGCCGCGCGCCATGCGCAGGTCAGTTTGGGCAAAGTGATTGCCGGGGTTGAGCTCCAGCGTTGTTGGAATGTCACGCTCGATAAACAGCTCTTCCATCGCACGCGTATCGTCGAGTACGTGCCGCATCATGCGGTTGGGCGTCTTGGTTTCCTTTTTACCGAGCGACAGATAGGCGGCGTCGGGCGTGGCTGTCATCGTGCGCTCGCGCGCGTAGTCGATAAAGCCGGGGAACCACAGCGACCCCGATGCACTTGCCGCGCGCTCAAAGACATCTGTTTGCCAAAGTGCCCACAGTGAAAAAAGACCCGCCAACGAGTAGCCGGCAATGCCGCGCCAGGTGGGCGGGCAGGGAAGTGATGATTCGGCCTCTGGGATTATCTGATTCAGCAGCTCATCGAGAAACTCAGACGCCTGTCCGCCAAAGGGCTCGGCATCTCGTATAGTTCCGTCGCATTCCCAGGGGCTCAGCTCGCGATTCCAATCGAGTCCTCCAATGGCGGCAAGGGTGAAGGGCGGGCAGTCGAGCTCTCGGCAGCGCTCGTAGACTTCACTACCGTCGCCCATAACCACGGGAAGGTAGATGACGGGCGCGCCTTCCACACACTCTGAATAAACGGTTATCTGCTTATGATGCGCTTCCAAGGCAGGCTTCTCTCGGTGTTGTGATATTGACAGCCTCAATTGTCGCACGCTGGCGCGGGGGCAGACGCTAAAAGAAAGGCGCGGAGCCGCTCGATGCGACTCCGCGCCTTGATGTTCTGCTTTAGCAGACTATGCCGTTACGCCACGAAGAAGTAGACGAGGAAGGCAAGGGCTGCGATCCACATGAGCGGCTTGATCTTGG
>WGSR01000035.1 GCA_014871545.1 Collinsella sp.
GCTGTGAGCCGCCTGTACGAGCGCATGGCGGTGGCGTGCGCGAGGCTCGTCGCAAAGACCGAGCCTGACGGCGAGGGCGGCTTCAAGACCGTCCTCGCCGTCGGCGACGGCTTCACGGCGGCGATCGTGCGCGACAGCTCGACGGCCTCGCGCATCGCGGAGCACGACGGCGTGAGGAACGTCTACACCGTGACCACCGACGAGCCGCTGCGGTACGGCGACCTCTTCCAGCGTGCGTTCGACGGGCAGGTATTCCGCTGCACGTCGAACGCGGACGATGGCGCCGCGCCACGCTGCGCGTCGTTTGGCTTCGGCCAGTGCAGCGCGGAGGAGTGGGAGGTGCCGGATGGCGACTAAGGCGGCGGCATTGCAGGCGTGGCTCGAGGGCTTCGGCCTTCCCGTGTACCGCGACTCGGCGGTGCCGCGCAAGGCGAAGATGCCCTACATCACCTACGACCTGCCGACCGCGTCGTTCGGCACGCAGTGCAACTCCGAGGTGAACCTCTGGTACCGGACCTCGTCCGAGGCCGCGCCAAACGCCAAGGCCGAAGAGGTCGCTCGTGCGCTCGGGCTCTCCGGCGTGCTGCTGCCGTGCGACGGCGGCGGCATGTGGGTGATGCAGGGCGAGCCGTTCTGCAACGCCATGGCCGACGAGGACAACGCCGTGAAGCGCCGAATCATCAACCTGACCATTGAGTACATGACCAGCTACTAGGAGGTCATATGTCTAAGTTCACGCGCATCCCCGAGAACACGTTCAAGGAGATCGTCATCAACGCGGGCCTGCTCGCCACGAATTTCAACCCCAAGACCGCCGAGGTCGCGGAGTCCGAGCTGATGGGCGCGACGAGTGGCGGAACTAGCTTCGCCGCCACGCCCAACTTCATCGACTACGGCGAGGACATCGACAACTGCCCCGCCAACACGATGGAGCTGAAGCGCATCGACAGCATCGAGGCCAAGCTGAGCGGCACCTTCGTGACGCTGAACACCGCGCTCGGCAAGAAGCTCGCGGCCGCAGCCGACGAGACCGAGGGGAAGATCGTCCCGCGCTCCGCGCTCTCGGAGGCCGACTTCGCCGACATCTGGCTCATCGGCGATTACTCGGGCGAGAACGGCAACGGCTATATCGCCATCCGCCTCATCAACGCGCTCAACACGGGCGGTCTGCAAATCACGACGCAGAACAAGGCCAAGGGCCAGTTCGCGTTCGAGTTCACGGGCCACTACTCAATCAAGAACCCCGAGATCGTGCCCTACGAGCTGTATATCAAACAGGAGATTGGAGCCTAACCATGAAGCTGGACAACCTTAACGCCGACGAGTTCCAGAACGCCATGTGCCTGCTGGCGGACGTGGCGGAGGACGTCATGAACGGCGAGCTCGGCGCGAAGGCCAAGGCCGCCTACGCCAAGTTCCGCTCCGACTCCGCCAAGGCCAAGGCCAAGGCGAGCGCCAAGGCCAAGGGCGACCCCGAGGCCGCGAAGGCAGCCGCCGCCTCCGAGGTCAACGGCCTCGCCGTGGACATGGTGGCTGGTCTTCTGCCCGACGTGCTGCGTCAGGGCGGCGAGATCAGCTACAAGCTGCTCGCCGCACTCGACGGCCAGACGCTCGAGGAGTACAAGGCCGACTTTGCCGTCAAGAAGTGGGTGAACGACATCAAGGATGCCATCGACGGCATCGACGGCATCAAGGACATTCTGGCTCCTTTTTTTGGATAGCCGCCGAGGACCCATCTCACATATGGCTCTGTCTGGGCGAGTACGTCGGGCCACGGCGTGCTCGCCCTTTCTGTAGGTACATGGTCGCGCGGTGGCGCGAGCGGGACGAGCGGGAGGCGTTCCGCGTGTACCTGAGCGAGTCGGTGCGCCTCATGGCGCAGGGGAAGTGGCTCAAGGAACCCTTCCTGAGCATCGTCAACGGCGGTGCGGGCGATGGGTCCGAGGCGGATGACACGCGCGGCGGCGACGAGATCGCCGCAGACATCATCGAGCGGATGGGATTGAAGGTGGTCTAGGTGAACCTTCTCGACCTGATGATTAAGGTCGGCCTCAAGGACGAGGCCAGTGGCAAGGTCGAGGGCGTGGCCTCGAAGGTCGTGGGCACGCTCGGCAAGGCCGGCGCGACCGCCGCCAAGGCGATAGGCGTTGGCGTCGCCGCCGTGGGGGCGGGCGTCACCGCCATCACGGGCATGAGCATGAGCGCATACGCCGCATACGAGCAGAACGTCGGCGGCATCCAGAAGATTTTCGGCAACATGGGCAAGTCGCTCGACGAGTACGCCGCGCTTACGGGACAGACCGTCGAGCAGTGCTCCGGTAAGTGGGAGCAGCTCGAGCAGGCCCAGACGACGGTGCTGGCAAACGCCGACCGCGCCTACATAACGGCCGGCCTGAGCGCCAACCGGTACATGGAGCAGGTGACGGGCTTCTCGGCCTCGCTTGTCTCCTCGCTGGGCGGCGACACGGTCAAGGCGGCCGAGTACGCCAACACGGCCATGGTCGACATGAGCGACAACGCGAACACCTTCGGCACGGCGATGGAGGACCTCCAGAACGCCTACCAGGGCTTCGCGAAGCAGAACTACACGATGCTCGACAACCTCAAGCTGGGGTATGGCGGAACCAAGGAGGAGATGCAGCGCCTCGTCAAGGACGCGCACGCCGTCAACTCCGCCGTGGACGAGTCGAGTCTCTCATTCGACAATATCGTGCTCGCTATCCATACGATGCAGGAGCAGATGCAGATCGCCGGTACGACCTCGCGCGAGGCCGCGACGACCATCGAGGGCTCCTGCAACATGGCGAAGGCCGCCTGGGAGAACTGGATAACGGAGCTGGGCAAGGACGACGCCGACATGGGCAAGCTCACCGAGGAGCTGGTACAGTCGGTCGAGACGGCGGCCTCGAACGTCATCCCGCGCGTGGCGACCATCGCCGGCACTGCGCTGTCGCAGCTGCCGAGCCTTGTCACGTCGGTCGGGCCCGTGCTCGGTCAGGCGTTCGTCAGCATCTTCACGCAGGCACTCGACAGCGCGGCGGCAGCCGTGCCCGGACCCATGGGCGACATCCTCTCCGCCGTGTCGGACGGCGTGGACGAGATCGGCGAGCGCTTCAAGGGCCTTGGCGAGATCTGGTCGGCTGGTGACAACCCGCTCGAGTCTCTGCACCTCGCCATGGTCTACGGGCTGACGCTGCTCGACGGCGACCTGTCCACGCTGCAGGAGAACATCACCTCTTCGCTGCCCGGCATCGCCGAGGGTTTCGCCGACGTCGGCGGCGAGGTCGTTCCCAGGCTCGCCGAGGGAATCGAGATGGGGCTGTCGTTCCTCTCCGAGACGGCGGCGTCGCTCATGACGTCGCTCGGCGGGTACCTGTCCGAGAACCTTCCCTCCATCATGGAGAGCGGCCTGCAGATTCTCACCGGCCTCTCAGAGTCCATAGCCGAGAACGCAGGCGTTCTTGCCGAGGGCGCGGCGAACCTCATCGTCGGCTTGGCGCAGGGCATAGCTGACAGCCTGCCGACCATCATCGAGCAGGCACCGGTCATCGTGCAGAACCTCGCCAACGCGATCAACGACAACGCGCCGACGCTGCTCGGTGCCGGCATCCAGGCAATCGTGACGCTGGCGCTCGGTATCGTGCAGGCGATACCGACGCTCATCGCCAACATCCCGGCCATCTTCTCGGCCTTCGTCTCGGCGTGGTCGGCGCTCGACTGGCTTAGCCTCGGCCGCAACGCCATCACGTTCCTGGGCAACGGAATCGCGAACATGGCCGGCTTTGTGCGCTCGTGCGGCACCAACATCGTGTCCGCCATCCGCGGCGCGATCCAGAACCTGCCGTCCACCTTGGCGAGCATCGGCCGCAACGGAATCAGCAGCCTGGGCTCCGCCATCCGCGGCGCGGTCGGCTTCGTGACCTCGGCGGCCTCGAGCATCGGCAGCTCCATCATGGGCGCTCTGTCCTCCATCCCGGACCGCGTGGCATCCATCGGCTCGCAAATCGTGCAGGGAATCGCAAACGGAATCAGCGGCGCGGCGGGCGTGGTCGTGAGCAAGATCACCGGCGTGGTTGGCGGCGCCATCGACGCGGCCAAGAACCTGCTGGGTATCCACTCCCCCTCGCGCGTGTTCCGCAAGATTTTCGGCTACGTCATGGAGGGCGCGGCCCTCGGCATCGACGACACGGCGGACGAGCCGGTTAAGTCCATGAGGTCGGCGGTGCGCAACGTCGAGAAGGCCGCCGTGTTCGGTGCGAGCGTTACCGGCGGCGGAGCATACGGTGCGACCGCCAACGGAGCCGCGGGCTTCGCGGGCGGCGGCAACGTTTACAACCTCTACCTCGACGGCGACCTGCTGGGCGTCGACGGGCGCGTGGCCTCCGCCTTCAGGAGCTTCGTCGCGGCGGTGGAGCAGAGCATGGCGATGGGGGTCGCGTAGGATGGCGCAGGGAAACTGGGTTCAAGGCGGAAGCGGCTATCGCAAGTACTGCTGGTGCGCGTACGTGGACGTTGCTGAGGTCGGGCGCACGGACACCACCGTGACCTACCGCGTCACGCACGGCTACGGCACGCGCTACGCCATCGACTGCTACGCAAACGGCAGCTCGTCGGCGGGCGGCTCGTGGAACGGCTCGGTCTACTCGACGAACAACTCCGGCTGGGTATGGGTGCAGTGCACGTCGCGCGACGTCGAGCTCGCGCGCGGCAACGGCAAGGCCTACGACCACACCTTCACGGGCCAGATTAACGTCACGGGCGGCTTCGGTAACGGAACGTCCAACGCCTCCAATACCGTCACGGTCCCGTGCCGCGCCTACAGCACGCCTCACCCGCCGAAGAACATCAGGGCGGAGCGCCTGAGCGACACCAGCGCGAAGGTCAGCTGGGACACCGATTACACGGACAGGGCCGGCGCCTACCCTTGGGATACCGTGACCGTCGGCGTGGCGAAGAACGGCCCGGGGAAGTTCACCGACGTCGGCACCGTCAGTTGGGATACCACGAGCCACACCTACAACGGCCTCGAGCCGGGCTGCATGTACATCTTCTCGGCCAAGGCGACGGGCCCCGGCGGCACGTCGGACTACGGCGTGAGCGCGCCGGCGATCTACACCACCCCGACCGCGCTCGGCATGCTCGAGGCAGTCAAGGCGGAGGCGGCGAAGGTCGTGCTCAAGGGGCACGACGCGCCGGCCTTCGTCGACAGCTGGGAGTTCCAGCTCACGACCGACGGTGGAAAGACGTGGGTCGATGCGGACGTGAACGCCTCATGGGAGGACGAGGAGGCACCGGCGGGTACGGTGCGCTACCGCGCCCGCGCGGTCAAGAGCGGCCTCAAGGGACCGTGGACCGAGTCAAACGAGGTCACGACAATATGCCCGCCGCTCGCACCGTCCATCAGGGGCGTCAGGGCGGCTTACGCCACAGGTTCGACCGCGACGCTCGAATGGGTGCCCAACCATCCGGACGGCTCGGCGCAGACCTCAGCCGAGGTGCAGGTCACGACGCCGACGGGTCCCACCACCACGACGGTCGATGGCCCGGGTACGAGCCTGAAGCTGCCGACCGGCACCAAGGGCCTCTACTCCGTGCGCGTGCGCACCAAGGGCCTCGACGAAGACTGGGGCGCATGGTCGAGCGCGGCGGCGTATACCGTGGCGGACGCGCCCCAGGCATTCTTCACCGACCCGGCTGCGGACGGGGCGACCCTGCGCGCGGTGCCGCATACCTTCACGTGGAAGGTGGCCGACGAGACGGGCGTCAGCCGACAGTACCTGTCTTTGTGCGATATCAGGGGCAATCTCCTGTGGAGCGGGACTGTGGACAAGGACGCGCGCTCCTTTGGCCTCGGCTACGCGCAGCACGCCTTCGTCAACTTCACGCCGTACAGGGTCATGCTCACGGTCACGGCCGGCTCGTCGCTATCGGTCACCGTCTCGAGAACTTTCCGGACCGACTGGGCACCGCCAGCCAAACCGTCGCTCAACATCTTCGTCGACGAGAGGTTGGGATGCCAGCTGTCGGTATTCCCAGGCAAGGCCGACAGTGACGACACGCCCGAGACGTCCCACTTCACCGTGTCGCGCGTCCTGCCCGACGGCTCGACCCTGCAGCTCGGCTCGCACCTTGCGGCGGGCGAGGGCGCGAGCGATCCGCTGCCTCCGCTCAACAGCGAGTTCGAGTACGTCGCGGTTGCCTACGCCGCGACGGGCGTGAGCACAGCGACGAGGGTCAAAACGACCGTGGCGAGCCGCGAGGTGGCTCTCAACTGGGGAGCCGGCGCTGAGAGGTCGTGGCTCGGGCGCTATCTCAAGAAGGGCTCGAGCCGCAAGGTGACGCACGGATACAAGATGCTGCACTTCGCCGACGGCAGGGAAGGGCTGCCCGTCTCGTACGGCATCAACGAACGGGACGTCAAGGACAGCATGGACTTCCTGCTGCTCGACGAGGAGGACTACAAGTCATTCCTCGAGGTCATGAACATGGCGGGGCGCTTCTGGGTGCGCGATCTCTACGGCGAGCGGTTCCGCGCCCGCCTCAGCTGTAGCGTGAAGCGTTCCGACGGCGCGTGGGTGGCTTCGTGCGACCCGACGTGGGAGACGTGGGAGGAGCCCGCCAATGGCTGATAGCTGGATAAGGCCGTTCGACGCCTCCTACGACTTCGTGCGCGTATCACGTGAGACGGGGCTCGAGCTCGACTTCGTGCGCGACATCGAGAACGGCGGCTCCATCGAGCGCAATGCGAACACGGCGCTCTATGAGACTGCATCCCTGGACTTCGCTGACAAGTTCGACGTTGGCAACGACTTTCTGCGTGTGTACCTCAACGCCACCTTCACGGACGGCAGTAAGAGGCGCGAGTGCCTCGGGACATTCATGCCGCAGGTGGACTCGGTGGACATTGACGGCGCCTACCGCGAGGGCCAGATCAACGCCTACGGCCTCCTGAAGCGGCTCAAAGACGACGACTTCGACGGGCCGTACGTGATCGTTGCGGGCAGCAATCTGGTTGATGAGGCCGTCAAGATAGCCGAATCGGTCGGCCTCACCGTCTACGCCGACCCCAGCAGCCTCCTTCTGGGCAGCACCTTGGTTTTCGGCGTGGGCAGGGACAACGACGCTAAGAACAAGCTGGACGCGGTGGACCTGCTCCTCAAGGCGGCCGGGTTCCGCTCGCCGGCGACCGACCGGATGGGCAACGTGATCTACAGGCGCTACGTCGAGCCTGCCGACATGCCCATCTCGGCCGAGTTCACCGAGGGCAGGGACGCGCGCTTCATGCCGGACATGACCGAATCGACTAACCGCGCCGAGGTCTGCAACGTCGTGCACGTGGACTTCAGCACGCAGGACGCATCGGTGCGCGGCACAGCGGTGGACGACTCGCCCGATTCAGACCTCTCGACCGTCTCGGTCGGTCGTCGAATCGTAAAGAGCTACAGTTACGACAGCCTGCCGGGCGTGGATACCGAGGACACCAACCTTGTCGAGGGCGCCGCCAACGCCCTCATCGGCACCGGCAAGAAGTCGGATAAGAGCTTCAGGCAGAGCGATTCGCGCGGCAGCATCCAGACCGTCTACGTCCCCGACTCGCCGCAGGTGGGCGTGCTTTTCGGCATCAAGGTCGTCTCGAGTGGGGGGCGCGTCGGCTTCTGCCAGGACGAGGGTCCGAGCGTCAAGAAGGATACGGACTACACGCAGAGCGTGTGGGTCAAGGGCACTAAGGGCGCGACGGGCATCATACAGTCTTTTTGGGATCAGGAGAGGGCGCTTGGCCCGGTGACCAAGGGGTTCACCATGACTGGCGAGTGGCAGAAGGTCAGCTACACCTACCACGCCACGGAGAACCACAGCAAGGTCAGCTGGGGCTACTGCTACATCGACGGCGGCGAGGCCATCTTCGTCGCCGACAAGGTCGAGGAGGGAGGCAACGCCACGCCTTGGCCTCAGGACGCCATGCAGGCGGCGGCGGACCGCAAGGCGGCGGAGCTGCTCGCCACCGAGCGCGCCGTGACGCGCACGGACGAGTTCAAGAGCGTGTACAAGCCCGTCGAGCCGTGCATGGCGGTGGCGATGAACTACAGGACCGGCGGGGTTGTCGGCAAGCTGGCAATCCAGAAGCAGACGCTGACGCTCGACGCCGGCTGCGTCATAAAGCACACGGCGAGGATGTACGAGCGATGAGCGATTCGACGGCCGAGATTAAGGGCGCGGCTACGCGGCTGGCGGCGGCGATGCCATCGGGCGGCAAGCGTCTGACGATGGAGTTCGGCACGGTCGTGGGCGTCCACGACACGGCGCTCGACGTGATGCTGCACGGGGCGGTGGTGACGGTCCCGATGGTGCGCTCCTGCACGGGGTGCATCATCACCGACCGCGCCGTGATTCTGTCGCAGGGCCCGCTGGCCGTGTGCGTCGGCACGATGGCGGCGGTGTAGGCCGGCGTTACGGGGGCCCGAACCTGCAATGTGGCGGGGAATGGGCCCCACCACACTGCAGAACGGAAGGGAGGCCGGATGGAGGTACTCAAGCTCTTCGTGCCGTACGGACCGGCTTGGCTTGGAGGCGTGCTTCTGGCGCTTATTGCCGTTTACTTTGGGCGTCAGTTTCTCGCCGAATACAAGCTGCAGAACGAGCGCAAGGCGAATCTCGACCTGAAGCGCGAGGAGCGAAAGCAGGCCGAGGTGGACGAGCGGGCGCAGCGCGACCGTGAGCGATCACAGATGGAAGGCCGCATCGCAGCCCAGATGGAGCGCAGCAACACCTTGATTGAGGGGATGAAGACCCTCATGGAGTCGGTCGTCGCGTCAAATGACGTCTTGCACGCCGATCTGGTCCACAGCCAGGCGCGCAGCCAGGGGATGGCCGAGAAGGTCGACCACATCTACGACCGCGTCGACCTCATGTACAACAAGGAGGCAAGCAGATAGGAGCAATCAAATGACTGAGATTCAGGCCGGCCTCACCGTCGCCACGGTGCTCGTGGTGCCGTACATCGTGCAGGCCATCAAGACTAAGGCTATGACGGGCGGCGTCGCCCGCTGGACGGCCATCGCCGTCTCGGCGGGGTGCGGCGCCCTCACGGCCATGGCGGGAGGCGTGCCCACCGACCCCTCGGCGTGGGTGACGTCCATCTTCGCGTGTGTCGGCGGCGTGCAGGTAGCCTATGCCGCCTTCAAATCTGTCGGCATCACGGACAAATGGCTCGACGCGCTGCTCGCGCTCGGCGACATTAAGGAGGACTAACATGGCAGATTTCGCGAACGTCCAACCGGACGAGTACAAGCTCCTCGGCTGCAACTTCTCGGCGGGACGACCCTTCGGCATCAAGGGCGTCACGATCCACCATATGGCGGGTGACCTCAATGCGGCCCAGTGCAACAGCATCTGGGCCGCCAACGGCTGCTCTGCCCACTACTCGGTCGACCGCAACGGCTACATCGTGCAGCACGTCAACGACACCGACCGCGCCTACGCTTGCGGCGACGGCATCGGCACGGGCGGCGGCAACGACACGACCATCAGCATCGAACACGCCAACAGCGCGCGCGGCCCGTGGACGGTTCACGAGGCCGCTATCGAGAGCGGTGCGCACCTCGTGGCGGCGCTGTGCCTGTACTACGGGCTGGGCCGCCCGGCATGGATGGTGAACGTGTTCCCGCACAAGCACTGGTCGTCCACGGCCTGCCCCGGCGAGCTGGCTGGCTCGCAGCGCGACCACTACATGCAGCGCGCCGTCGAGTGGTACGACGCGATGGTCGGCGGCGCGCAGCCGTCCGCGCCGACTGTGCAGCCCGCGGCGACCCCCGCTGCGCCTTCGGCGTCGCAGGGCGCGCCGGGCGGTTTCCCTCGCTCCACTGGCGCCCGTGTTCCCGTACACTACTCGCTGCACCTTAAGGGTGGCGGCTGGCTGGACGAGGTGACTGACTTCGGTGCCGGCGACGACGGCTTCGCGGGCTACCCGTGCCGACAGCATGACCTCCTTTGCGCCCGAGTTGATCGCGGTACGCTCAAGTATCAGGTCCACACCGTCGAGGACGGCTGGCTCGACTGGGTCGCCAAGGGCGACCGCAACGACACCGTAAACGGCTGCGCCGGTATCGCCGGTCATACCATCGACGGCGTGCGCATGTACTACGTGACTCCGAACGGCGAGGAATACAGGCAGGCATGGTATCGCTCGCAGACCACCGCACGCGCCGGGTGGCTCGATACCGTGTGCGACGATGGCTCCACCTACGGCGGCGATGATTATGCCGGTTTCTACGGTGAGCCGCTCGACCGCCTGCAGGTGTGCGTCACGGATGGAGTGCCGTGGTAATGGCTTTCGTCATGGGCGCGGCGCTCGGCGCGATTCTGGGCAGCTTCGTCACGGTTGTCGCGCTCGCCCTGATCTGGGGTGGGAGCGACTGCGGGCGATAACAGCAAAAGGGGCCGTGGCGGTTCGTCGCCACGGCCCCTTTCTCGTATCCCTCGAATATCCTAAGTTGCCGCCAAACCCTAAGTATGGTCAGCGTGTTGCGGTACCGTCAGCGTGTTTCGCCTGATGGTCAGCATCAATAGCGAGCTGCGGCAAACTGCCTCAGTACTGCCACATGTGGTTGACGGGGCCGGAGCCTTTGCCCATGTCAAAGCCGGCGGCGAGAGCGCCGGTTAGGTAGGCCTTGCCGGCGTTGACGGCGTCGGCAAGATCCATGCCCTGGGCCAGCGCGCAGGCGATGGCGGACGAGAGCGTGCAACCGGTGCCATGCGTGTTGCCGGTCTCGATGCGCTTGTGGCGGAACCACGTGGTGAGCGGATCGCCCAGGTGGTT
>WGSR01000350.1 GCA_014871545.1 Collinsella sp.
CTTGAGGTACTTGTTGCGGGCGATCGCGTTGAAAAAGGGCTGGCCCTTTTCGATGGTGGCGATGAGTTGCTCCATGCAAAGCTCCTAAGAGTCGGTGGGTTGGCAACGATGGTAGCTTTTGACGTTTGATTGCCAAAATGTTGACGTTGCCATTTTGCGACACAAAATAAGACGCGAACCGATGGTCCCTGTGCCTGCGAACCGTCGATTCCTTGCGCGTAAACGTTTGAGCCGCCCGGTGGCTCTGTGTTTGCACAATGGCAACGTTAACATTTGGGCGACAGAAGCCGTTCGGGGAAGCATAAATGTCGGTGAACGGTAGGTTTTGGGTGGTGAGCGTATGGTGGGGGAGGCGTTGGATATACTTGAAGGCGTTAAAAACGACTGCGTAGGGTGCCACTAATGGCATCGTTGACATAGAAAGATCGACCTATGGCCGTTGTTAAAAAATCGGTTTCCGTTAAGGACGTGGCGCGTCTCGCGGGCGTCTCGGAGCAGACAGTCTCGCGTACGGTGCACGATTCGCCCAGCGTGCGCCCCGAGACCAAGGAGCGCGTGCGTGCCGCCATGCGCGAGCTGGGGTATCGCCCCAATTTTGCCGGTCGATCGCTGCGCCGCGGCAAGTTTAAGACCGTCGGCGTCGCCATGTTCAACATTACCGGTACCGGCAACCTCGACCGTATGGAGGGCTTTGCTGCCGCCGCCGATAAGCACGGCTACGCCATTACCCTCACGAAAGTAGATGGGCATCCGTATACCCTCGAGAGCGCATCGTCGCGCATGAGCGCACTGCCGGTGGATGGCATGGTCGTGATCATGAATCGCATGCCGGCGGACTTTGGCACCTTTGAGCCGCTGCCCGGTATGCAGACGGTGCTCGTTACCATGCTGGAGCACCCGCTGTGCTCGACGGTCGATAACGACCAGTTCGATTGCTCGCGCCAGGTTGTCGAGTACTTGCTGGGGCAGGGGCACAAGACCGTGCACTTTATCTCGTGTCCCGAGCGCTCGCTTTCGGGCATGCAGCGGGAGGAGGGCTGGCGCGAGGCATTGCGCGCACATGGTATTGAGCCGCCGCGACTCGTCCGTGGCGATTGGACGGCTCAAAGTGGGTATGCCGCAGGTCAGGCTCTGGCGGACGATCCGACCTGTACTGCCATCTATGCCTCCAACGACGCCATGGCCTACGGCTGCATTCGCGGGCTCGAGTCGCGCGGAAAGCGCGTGCCCCAGGACGTGAGCGTGGTGGGTGTTGACGATAGTCTGGGCGATATCGTGCCCGATTGTCGCCTGACCACCGTGCGCTTCGACAACAAGCGCGTCGGCATGTGGGCGGTTGACAAGATTGCCGGCGCCGAGGGGGTTGCGTCTGGTGTGGAGCACATGCTGATCCCCGGCGTGCTCGTAGAGGGCGATACGGTGCGCGATTTGCGTTAGGGTGCGGTCCTGTTTAGGTTTCCGCTAATCATGTTTGATATTGTTCGAAATGGTTTGAAAACCGTTCACGGGTGATAATAGACCGTTCACGGCTCGAAATAACGGTTTGTATTGTTCTTTTTTGTTTGAATGTT
>WGSR01000351.1 GCA_014871545.1 Collinsella sp.
AGCTCGGTGGGCTTTTAAAAAGCGCTGCTCATGCGCGGGGGAGCGCGTCGCGCCGTGCGTATAATAAGGCGGGTAACGCCAAAATACGAGGCTCTGAGGGGATGCCATGTCTCAAGAAACCATC
Organism: Collinsella sp.; assembly: GCA_014871545.1. Lineage (GTDB taxonomy): Bacteria > Actinomycetota > Coriobacteriia > Coriobacteriales > Coriobacteriaceae > Collinsella. The sequence goes on from WGSR01000351.1 coordinate 125, forward strand.
CGCGCGGCCGAGCGTGCCGCGGGACAGGTGAACGCCATGTCGACGTATGATCCGGACTCTGACCAGCTGCATGAGGAATGCGGCGTTTTTGGTGTCTGGGCGCCCGATCGCGACGTGGCTCGACTGACGTACTTTGGCCTGCGTGCACTGCAGCATCGCGGCCAAGAATCGGCGGGAATCGCCGTTGGTGACGGCGGTACGGTTATGGTCCGCAAGGATCTGGGCCTGCTCGACCGCGTGTTCTCCAATGCCGACTTGTCGACGCTCTCCGGTCAGCTGGCCGTGGGTCATGTGCGCTACGGCACCGCCGGCGCCAAGAGCTGGGAAGCCTCTCAGCCGCACCTCTCTACCATCAATAGCGTCATTATCGCGCTCGCGCACAACGGCACCCTCGTCAACACCGACGAGCTGCGTCGCCAGCTGATCGAGCTGGGCGTACCGTTCCTCTCCAACTCGGATTCCGAGGTCGCGACCAAACTCATCGGCTACTTTACTCAGCGTACTGGCCATCTGCGCGAGGGCATTCGCAAGACCATGGAGCTCGTGCGCGGCGGCTACGCCATGACGCTCATCAACGAGCAGGCGCTCTACGCATTCCGCGATCCGCACGGCATTCGCCCGCTCGTGCTGGGCAAGCTGGTGGATGAGGGCCTGGACCAGGCCGATGCCGCATCCGTTTCGCAGCTGCCGTCGCAGGACGGCGCCGCGACGGTCGACGCCACCACCCATGTCACGCGCGCCGGCGGCTGGGTCGTTGCCTCCGAGACCTGCGCGCTCGATATCGTGGGCGCCGAGTACGTCCGCGACGTCCGTCCCGGTGAGATTTTGCGCATCAGCGCCGAGGGCCTTGTGTCCGAGCAGGGCGTGCCTGCCGCCGAAGAGCCTGCTAACTGCATTTTTGAGCAGGTCTACTTTGCTCGCCCCGATTCCATCATGAACGGCAAGAGCGTCTACGCCTGCCGTTATGACATGGGTCGTCAGCTGGCACATGAGGAGCCCGTCGAGGCCGACCTGGTCATCGGCGTGCCCGACTCCGGCCTGCCGCCCGCGGAGGGCTATTCGCACGAGAGTGGCATTCCCTTTGGCGAGGGCCTCATCAAGAACCGCTATGTGGGCCGTACGTTTATCGAGCCTACGCAGGAGCTGCGTGCCATGGGCGTGCGTATGAAGCTCAACCCGCTGCGTGACAACATCGAGGGCAAGCGCCTGGTCGTCATCGACGACTCCATCGTGCGCGGCACCACCATGGTGCAGCTCGTCAAGATGCTGCGCAACGCCGGCGCCAAGGAGATTCATATCCGCATCAACTCGCCCGAGGTCATCTGGCCGTGCTTCTACGGTATCGATACCGACGTGCAGTCGCAGCTTATCAGCGCCAACAAGACGGTCGACGAGATTTGCGAGTATATCGGCGCCGATTCGCTGGC
>WGSR01000352.1 GCA_014871545.1 Collinsella sp.
TTAGATGAATATCTTAGTACTAACGTGACAGATGTAAACCACCGTCTGTCGATTGATTAATTTGCCCCACGGGCTTGCTCACTGGGCAAACTGGCTGCGGTAGAGTTCGGCGTAGAAGCCGCCTGCCGCTAGCAGCTCGTCGTGCGTACCGCGCTCGATAATCTGGCCGTCGCGCATGACCAGAATGCAGTCGGCGTTGCGGATCGTCGACAGGCGGTGCGCCACCACAAAGCTTGTGCGACCGGCCATGAGCTCGTCGAATGCCGCCTGCACCTGCAGCTCGGTGCGGGTATCGATGCTCGACGTCGCCTCGTCCAGCAGCAGAATCGCCGGGTCGGTGAGCATGACGCGCGCGATGCACAGCAGCTGTTTTTGACCCTGGCTAAACGCGCCGCCGTCCTCACCGATCACCGTATCGTAGCCGCCTGGCAGCTGCACGATAAACTTGTGCGCATGCGCGCGCTTGACCGCCTCGATAACCTGTTCGCGTGTGGCATCGGGACAACCGTAAGCGATGTTTTCCGCCACCGTGCCTTCGAACAGCCAAGTGTCCTGCAGCACCATGCCAAAGGCACGGCGCAGGCTTGCGCGCGTATAGTCACGCGAGGAACGGCCATCGACCATGATGCGACCGGCATCGATATCGTAGAACCGCAACAGCAAGTTGATGAGCGTTGTCTTGCCGCAGCCCGTGGGGCCAACGAGGGCAAAGCGCATGCCGGGCTTAGCCTCGATGCAGATGTCCTGCAGCAGCTTGCGGTCGGGCACGTAGCTAAAGTCCACATGCTCAAAGGCGACCTCGCCCTGCGGGGCGGCAAGTTCCACGGCATCCTCCGCGTCGGGCTCCTGCTCGCGCGCATCGAGCAGCGCAAACATGCGGCGCGCCGAGGCATATGCCGTCTGGATTTGCGTAATGACGTTGGTGACCTCGTTAAACGGCTTTGTGTACTGGTTGGCATAGGATAGAAAGATCTGAACTCCGCCCACCGTGAGCGCCGCGGGCACGCCCGTGATCACGCCCGCGCAGCCGATCACGGCGACCACGGCGTAGATGATGTTATTGATAAAGCGCGTGCCGGGGTTAGAAAGCGAACCCATAAACTGCGCGCGCTCGCCCGCCGTATAGAGCTCAGCGTTGAGGACATCGAAGCGTTGTTGAGCGTGCGGGCCATAGGCAAAGGCATCGACAAGCTTCTGCTCACCTACGTACTCCTCGATATGACCACCGAGCTGCCCTTGAATACGCTGCTGTGCCGTAAAGCTTTTGTTGGAAAGCTTGGCAATAGCACCGGCTGCAAAAATGGAAAGCGGCGTGACGAGCACCACCACGAGCGTCATGGTCAGGTTGATGGAAAGCATAAACGCGAGCGTGCCCACGATGGTAATAACACCGGTGAAGAGCTGCGTGAAGCCCTGCAGCAGGCCGTCACCCACCTGGTCGACATCGTTGACCACGCGGCTCATAAGGTCGCCGTGGGCATGGCTGTCGACAAAGCTGAGCGGCATGCGGCTGAGCTTGTCGCTCGCCTCCACGCGCATGTCGCGCACCGT
>WGSR01000353.1 GCA_014871545.1 Collinsella sp.
GCCAGCACGCCCGTGGGCGCCATGACGCACGCCTGGGTGCCGCTATCGGCCGCAACCGCCAACGCGCAGGCGGCAACGGCGGTCTTACCGGTACCGACGTCACCCAGCAGCAGACGGTTCATCACACGACCGCCATCGCACATGTCATGCAGGATGTCTTGAAATGCAGCCTCCTGCTCATCGCTCAGCGAAAACGGCAGGGCCTGTTTGAGCGCAGCCAAATGCTCGCCCGCGTCATGCGCATAAGGCACTACGTCGACCATACCGCCATCGTTGCGCAGACGCAGCGCGAGCTGCAGGCAGAGACACTCCTCGTAGGCAAGACGCCGGCGTGCGATGTCGCGCTCGGCCATGCTCGAGGGAAAGTGGATCGAGCGCAGCGCACGGGCATTGCTCATGAGCTTCCGCTTTGCGCGCAGCGGCGCGGGAATGGGATCGAACGGATTGGCGACCACTTCGAGCGCACCGCTCACGATACGGCGCATCCATGCCTGACTCACGCCGTCACTTACGTAGTGGACCGGCAAAATGGTACCCGCGGCGCGCCCGTCCTCGAGCTTTTCAAAGTGGGGCGAGGCCATCTGCTTAAAACCGTAGGCAAACTCGACCTTGCCCATCACGGCCAGGCGGTCGCCCTGGTTAAGCTGTTGGGCAATCCAAGGCTGACGGAAAAAGGCAACCTGCAGCACGCCCGTCTCGTCCACGAGCGAGACCTCAGTCACCTGCATACGCGGACGGGGCTGCTTTTGGACAATACGATCGACCGTGGCGATGATGGTGCACACGGTACCGATGGGCGCCATCTCGATGGACCACGAGCGAGTAAAGTCCAGGTAGCGATGAGGAATATGGAGAAGGAGGTCCCCCACCGTCCGAATTCCCAGACGGCGAAGGGCCTCCTCACGTTTACCCGAAACATATTTGAGTCGCGCGATATCCTCGTCGAGCGCATTGCTCTGGGCAAAGCGCTCCGAGACGCGCGGCACGGAGCACAGCTCGGACATGGGCAGTTGCCTACTCGATCGAGAAGATCACGGGATAGAGCGGCTGCTCGCCACGATGGGCGTCGATCTCCAGATCGGGCTGAGCCTCCTCGATGGCGTCGACGATCTCCTGGAAGGCCTCATCGGACAGCTCCTCGCCGGCCAGAATCGTCAGCGCGTCGCCCTCCTCTTCCTCCTGCATGCGGTTGATGCAGTCGAGCGTGACCTGTTTCACGTCGGAGCCGACCACGTCGATGGAACCGGCGATGATGCCCATAACGTCACCGGAGTGAATCGGCGAGCCGTCGGAGGCGCTGGAGTCGCGCACGGCGCGGGTGACCTCGCCATCGCGGACCTCGCTGATGGCATCGACCATAGCGGCAACGGCGTCCTCGAGCTCGGAATCGGGCAGGACCGCGAACAGCGCGGAGAAGGCCTGCGGGACGGTCTTGGTGGGAACGACGGCGACCTTCTTGTCGGTGCAGGCGGAGGCAGCAGCCTCGGCAGCCATGCGGATGTTGCCGTTATTGGGCAGGATGATGACCGAGG
>WGSR01000354.1 GCA_014871545.1 Collinsella sp.
ATATGTGGGCCAACATCAACTTCCGCATGCTCGAGGGCACGAGCGTGGCCGACGTTGTGGCGCGCTGCCGTGAGGCGGTTGCCGGGGCGGACCTTGCCGGTCGTGTCGAAGTGGAGCTAGGCCCCGGCAGCTCCGAACCCTCGCCGTCCCTGCGCATCGGTGGCCCCGGCCTCGAGGCGGTTCGCTCCATCGCCGCCCGCTATTTCCGTGATCCAAAGGGGACGGAGGAAAATGGATCATTCGAGCCAGTGGCAATTGTGCCCTCGACCGTGATCGGTGCGACCGACGCTGCCAACTACCAGCGCATTTGCCCTGAGTGCATTCGCTTCTCGGCCTTTGTGGTTGATGACGACGAGTGCGATCGCGGCGTCCACGGCACCAACGAGCGCATCACCCGCCGCGCCTACCTCCAGGGTATCCGCTTTTTCATCGCTCTGCTTCAAACGCTCTAGAATGTGACAAAGCGACAGTCCCTTTGTTAGCCGTTGGGCGTTCTTAAACGACTAGTCGTTAAGGAGCGTCCCCAACGGCTACGTCCACTCATTCCGTGCGGGTTATATGCAGGTTTGCCTGCGCACGCTATCATGTATGGGTTAGACCGCAACTATGTACCCCATACGCGAAGGGATGCGCATGTATCTGAAGATCGACATGTTCTAGCCGGGCTTACCCCCGCAGTGGCGCCGTGCGCCCCATCAACTCTGCCGATTTTCACCTTCACGCATATAAAGGAGTCCCGCCATGCGCGACAAGCTCGAAAAGATCATCAAGGCCTACGAGGAGCTCGAGAAGAAGCTCTCCGACCCGGCCGTCGCCTCCGATATTAAGGAGTTCACGCGTCTCAACAAGGAGTACGCGCACCAGTCTGACCTCATTGCCGCCTCGCGCGAGTACATCGGCGCGCTCGATGACATCGAGGCGGCCAAGGAAATGCTGCACGATACCACCGATGCCGATGAGAAGGAGATGCTCCAGATGGACATCTCCGAAAACGAGGCCAAGCTCCCTCAGCTCGAGGAAGACATCAAGTACATGCTCATCCCGAGCGACCCCAACGACGACAAGAACACCATCGTCGAGATCCGCTCCGCCGCCGGTGGCGACGAGGCGGCCATCTTCGCCGGCGACCTGTACAAGATGTACCAGCGCTTCTGCGAGTCGCGCGGCTGGAAGACCACCGTGCTCGATTCCAGCCCCAGCGAGGCCGGCGGCTTTAAGTCCATCGAGTTCAAGGTCGAGGGCGACCGCGTCTACTCCGTCATGAAGTTCGAGTCCGGCGTGCACCGCGTCCAGCGCGTTCCCAAGACCGAGTCCCAGGGCCGCATCCAGACCTCCACGGCAACCGTCGCCGTGCTTCCCGAGGCCGAGGAGATTGACGTCCAGATCAACCAGTCCGACCTGCGCATCGATACTTACTGCGCTTCGGGCCCTGGCGGTCAGTGCGTTAACACCACCTACTCCGCCGTGCGTATCACCCACCTGCCCACCAACACCGTGGTGCAGTCGCAGGAGCAGCGCTCCCAGA
>WGSR01000355.1 GCA_014871545.1 Collinsella sp.
GCGAATAGCCCAGCACCTCGGCAGCCTCGTATTGACCGCGCGGAATGGACTGCAAACCCGAGCGATAGATCTCGGCAAAGTAGCCGGCGTAGTTGATGATGAACGCCACGACGCATGCCGTCCATTTGGAATCGGGCGTGAGCGAGATGCCGAACACGTAGTACGGAGCAAAGTAGATGGCGAACATCTGTAGCATGAGCGGCGTGCCACGCATCACCGAAATATAGATACGCGCGATCCAGCGAAGCGGCGCAATTTTGCTCATGCGCATGAACGCCACGGGGATTCCCAGCGGAATCGACCCCAACAGCGTCAACACAAACAGCTGCAAGCTGACCAAGAATCCCTGGCCAAGCATCTGCATCATGACCTGAATAGACAACCCAAGCTCTCTTTCACAGTAACAGAACAGCAGGTGTTAATTGAAATAGGCACAGTGCCCAAGATTGCGAGCGACAAGCCCGACGAAGCGTACTTTGGTACGCGAGGAGGGTTGGAGCCGCAAGGTTGGGTGCTGTGGCTATTTCAAAACCCAGTTGTCGAAGGATAGACCGTAGCTTGAATACTTGTCGCAGAGGTCCTTGACCGTGCCATCCTCGTAGAGCGCCTTGAGCGACTCGGTCACGGCATCGGCGGACTTGGTGTCGCCCTTCTTAAAGCCAACGGCGTAGTGCTCGCTGGACAGCGGCTTGTCGAGCTGCGTATAGGCATCGGGCTTGGCGGCAAGCTGATACTGAGCGATCGAGAGGTCACAGGCAACGGCATCGACTGCACCACTCTCGAGCTGCATAAATGCCGTGTTGTACTCACCGATGGTATCGAGCGTGGCAAACGTCGCGGCCAGATCCTTCTGGTCGCCCTCGAGCACATCCTGTGCAGCGGAATCAGTCTGCGTAATCACGGTCTTGCCGGCAAGATCGTCCCAGCTCTTGATACCCGCGTCCTTCTTGACCACGAGCACCTGCTCGTTAAGCATATAAGGCTCGGAGAACGTGTAGTCGTCCTCGCGGCCCTCCATGGTAAAGCCGTTCCAGATGCAGTTGATGGCACCCGAGTTGAGCAGCGTGTCCTTGGCGTCCCAGTCGATGGCCTCATACTCAACATCCCAGCCCTGCTTGTCGGCAACGGCCTTGGCAAGGTCGAGGTCAAAGCCGGTGTACTCGCCATCGTCGCCTACAAAGCCGTACGGAGGATAGGACTTGTCAAAGCCCACCACGAGCTTCTTGGACTCCGCAGCACCCTTCATGTCCTTGGCTGCGGCAGAACCGGCAGCAGTGCCCTTATCGGCACCGCCACAGCCAACCAGGCCAAGGCCTAGAACCGTAGCGAGTGAGCCGGCTAGACCAACAAACTGACGACGAGACATATCGGCATTCATGGTATCCCCCTTGGTAGCACTTTAGTTAGGTAAAGTGAATCATGTAACGTTCAGAATCATACACTTTAGTGAGATGGAGTACAAGGGAGGGTTTGCCCGCTGGGCTCCGGGGCGGGGGTTAAGTTTCCTGCTCTACAG
>WGSR01000356.1 GCA_014871545.1 Collinsella sp.
TCGAGGGGACCCTTCGAGATCAGGAAATCGCCCTCGAGGACGCGCTCGAGCGGGCTGTCCGTGGCCTCGGCCTGGAACAGCAGCTGCAGCGCCTGACTGCGGGCAAGCGTACGCCCGCGATAAACCTTAAGGCTCAAAGGTTACTCCTTGGGGAAAACGAGACCGTCGATGCAAACGTCAACGCGCTCGACCTCGACGCCCACCTGAGCATCGATGGCGGCGACCACGGCGGCGCGAACGGCCTCGGCGAGTTTCTTGAACGGATAGCCAAAGAACACCACGACACGCACGGTGAGTGCGAGCTTGTCGCCAACGACCTCGGCCTCGACCGCCGGCTCGGAAGCCGGGGCCTTAGACGAAAGCATCATGGAGACAAGGTTGGTGGCAAGGTCCTTGACGCCAACGGAGGCGATGCCCTCGACATCCGACACGGCGCGCGAGACGATGGCGGTCAGAACATCGGGCGAAATGCCGATGCCGTCAATCTTGATTTCCTGGGGCATGAGTCCTCCTAGAAGAGTTGGTTGCTAGACGCGGGAGACGAACTTGCCGTCGCGGGTGTCAACCTTGATGACCTCGCCCTCGTTGAGGTACATGGGGACCTGGATGACAGCGCCGGTGTCGATCGTGGCCGGCTTGGTGGAACCCTGGACGGTGTCGCCCTTAAAGCCCGGGTCGGTCTGGACGATGGTGGTCTCGATGAACATCGGCGGGGTCACGCCCATAAGCTCATCGTCGGCGAAGAGCAGCTGGCAGATGTCGTTCTCGCGCAGCCACTTGGAGTTCTCGCCCACCATGTCCTCGGGAACGGGAACCTGCTCATAGGACTCGTTGTCCATGAAGATGTAGTCGGTGCCATCGTTGTAGAGGTACTGGAACTCACGGGTGGTGAGCATGACGCTCTCGAACTTGGTGCCGGCGTTGCAGGTGTTCTCGACGACGCGGCCGCTCTTGATGTCGCGGGTCTTGTAGCGCACAAACGCGCCGCCCTTGCCCGGCTTGACATGCTGGAACTCGACGATGGTGTAGACCTTGTCCTTAATGCGGAGACCGAGGCCGTTCTTGAAGTCGGCGGTAGAAATGGTAGGCATAGCGACCTTTCTTGTTATGGGCAGAACGCACAAGCGTCCAAATTACATACGACCGAAATTATACACTTGCAGACGGCGCCTGCAGCGAGCGCATAAAAAGAGAACGCGGGGCGTCCGAATTGCTCCGGACGCCCCGCCCCAAAAATCTATCGAAATGGTCTAGCAATCGATGACGTACAGGTCGTGCGGGGTCTTGGTGAAGGGCTCATATCCGTTCTCGGTGACGACGCCGTAGTCCTCCAGGCGCACGCCGCCCACACCGGGCAGGTAGACGCCGGGCTCCATGGTAATAACCGAGCCGACCTCAATGATGTTCTTGCTACGGTTGAAGTTGGGCAGCTCGTGGATGTCGATGCCCACGCCGTGGCCCAAACCATGGTTGTAGTAATCGCCATAGCCGGCATCGCCGATGATCTTCTTGGA
>WGSR01000036.1 GCA_014871545.1 Collinsella sp.
GCTATCGAGGGCATCAATGCCGACCCTGCTGTTCATGGCTGCCTGATGTTTCGTCCGTTGCCCGCTGGGCTTGACGAGGATGCGGTTGCCGCGGCGCTCGATCCCGCCAAGGATGTTGACTCCATGACGCCGGCCTCGCTGCTTACCACGCTTTCTGGGCGAGGCGAGGGCTTTGCTCCTTGCACGGCCGAGGCCGTGTTGGCGTTGCTGGACCATTATGGTGTTGAGCTGGACGGGGCCAAGGTCGCGGTCGTCGGTCGGTCGCTGGTGATTGGCCGTCCCGTTGCCGCCATGCTTACGGCTCGCAATGCCACGGTGACGACGTGCCATACGCATACGCGTGACCTGGCTGCCGAGTGCCGTGCGGCTGATGTTGTGGTTGCGGCCGTTGGACGCGCGCGCACGATTGGCGCGGATGCGGTTCGCGAGGGCCAGACGATCATCGATGTGGGCATTAATTGGGATGAGGCTGCCGGAAAACTGGTCGGCGACGTGGATTTTGATGCTGCGGAGCCGGTCGTTAACGCCATCACACCCGTGCCGGGCGGCGTGGGGGCTGTAACGACGGCTATCCTTGCCAAACACGTGATTGAGGCGTCGGAGCGTGCATCGAAATAGGCGTTTTGGGCTGTTTGAGGGGTTAGCCATATACCACGTGGTCAAAAAGCGCCAAATATGAGTACTGTTGCCAAGATAGTCACATATGTTTTACGTCTTTTGGGCTTCCTAACGATATTCATTCTCGTTAGGAAGCCCATTTTATTGAACCTATGGGGAATAACGCTGTCTCACTTTTGGACAAATAGGGATCTTCGGCACTCATTACAAGGAAATTTGCTGCTACTAAATTGGTGACAGTACTCATATTTGGCATTTTTTGACCACAGGGGTTCCGAGAGGGTTCCGAGGTGCCGTGGTTTCACCCTTTTTTCGCTGAAGCGATACACTGTACCCGTTTGATTTCTTCGCTCAAGGAGGATGCGCATGCCGTGCACAACGATTTTGGTTGGTAAGAACGCGAGCTACGACGGGTCGACGCTGGTCGCCCGCAACGAGGATTCGTCCAACGGGGTGTTTGAGCCCAAGCGCATGCGCGTGGTGCATCCCGACGAGCAGCCGCGTGTCTACACGAGTGTCCTGAGCCACCTGACCGTTGAGCTGCCCGTCAACCCCATGCGCTACACGAGCGTTCCCGACGTTGTCCCGGGTCATGGCATTTGGGCCGAGGCCGGTTTCAACGAGCTCAATGTTGGCATGTCCGCAACCGAGACGCTTACCACCAACGAGCGCGTCCGCGGTGCCGATCCGCTCGTGGACTATGTGCCCGCCAAGGGCAACGAGGGCGAGGACGGATACGTTCCGGCACAGTCCGGTGGCTTGGGCGAGGAGGACATGGTGACCCTGGTCCTGCCGTACGCCAAGTCCGCCCGCGACGGCGTACGCATTCTGGGTGACCTGCTCGAGCGCTACGGCACCTACGAGAACAACGGCATCGCCTTTAGCGACGTGGACGAGATCTGGTGGCTCGAGACCATCGGCGGCCACCACTGGATTGCCAAGCGCGTGCCTGACGACGCCTATGTGACCATGCCCAACCAGCTGGGTATCGACAGCTTTGACCTGGATGACGCCGAGGGCGCCCAGGCCGACCACATGTGCTCCGCCGACTTGCGCGCCTGGATGGCCGAGTGGCATCTGGACCTGACGCTGGGCGTCGAGGGCGACGGCCCGGCTGCGGTCTTTAACCCGCGCGAGGCCTTTGGCTCGCACAGCGACAGCGACCACGTCTACAACACGCCGCGCGCGTGGTACATGCAGCGCTGTCTCAACCCCAGCGACGTGTGGGATGGTCCCGACGCCGACTACACGCCCGAGAGCGACGATATCCCCTGGAGCCGCGTGCCCGAGCACAAGTTGACCATCGAGGACATCAAGTACGTACTCTCGAGCCACTACCAGGGCACGGAGTACGATTGCTACGGTAGCAAGGGCACGCCCGCTACGCGTGGCGCATATCGCCCCATCGGCATCAACCGCAACAGCCAGCTCGCCGTGCTGCAGCTGCGCCCCTATGCGCAGCCGGCGTATCGCGCCGTGCAGTGGATGGCCTTTGGTTCCAACTCGTTTAACGCGCTGGTTCCGCTGTACGCCAACGTCGAGACCATGCCCGAGTACTATGCCGACACGCAGGCTCGCGTGACGTCCGAAAACTTCTACTGGGCCAACCGCCTGATCGGCGCCCTGGCTGACGTCCGTTTCCATGAGTGCGGCCGCGCTGTGGAGGACTACCAGGAGAAGGTCGGTGGCATGGGCCACAAGCAGATCCATGACGTTGATGCTACCGTAGCCGCTCTGCCCGAGGCCGAGGTGTCTGCCGAGCTTGCACGCGCCAACGAGGAGTTTGCCGAGCGTGTTCGCGTAGAGACCGATGCTCTACTGGGCAAGGTGCTCTACACCACGAGCTGCGCCATGAAGAACTCTTTTGCGATGAACGACAACGTGAGGTAAGGGTTTCCCGTCGATCGAATAGCGCTAAAACGCTTTGTCGCTTTCGCTCAATCTTGGGTACAAGAACGCCAATGCAGTTGTTTGTGATTGGAGACAACCATGGTTATGAAACTCGATCAGCTTGTTAACGGCGCCATTAACGTGGGCTTTGGCGCTGCCGCCGTTGCTGTCGAAGGCGGCAAGAAGGTCCTCGACGACCTTAACACCAAGGGCGAGCAGGTCCGCAAGGACACCGCCACCCCCGATATCGCCCGTAGCGTGTCCGACATGTTCGAGCAGGCCGGCGGTACCATCTCCGATCTGACCGAGCGCTTGGGCATGCAGGGCGAGACCGCGGCCCAGCGCGTGCTCGACGAGCTCATCCTTGCCCGCGTCCGCGTTATGACCGCCCCCGAGCGCACGGCCTTCCTGGCCCATGTGCGCGACATCGTCGATTCGGTCGAGGACAACGTGACCTCGGTGCCCGTCGAGTCCGTTGAGCCCGACGATGCGAAGGATACCGAAGAGGCCGAGTAGCAGCGCAGATGGCAGATTCCACCACCGATTACAACAATCTAGATCCCTTGGGTGACGAGGCGGCGGTTGTCGATGAGGTCGATGCCGTCGTCTCGGGCGCTCGCAAGAAGCCGCGCGCTGTCGATATGGTCCCCGAGGAGCCCGACGCGATGGCGCCGGACGAGGAATACCAGCTCACGCCGGCGGGTCGTCGCGAACGCATCGGGCAGATTGTTCGCCTGGTCAAAAAGTACCGCGTGTGGGATAACCTCACGCCGGTTCGCTTGCGCCGCCTGCTCGAGGAGCTCGGCCCCATGTTCGTCAAGATGGGGCAGATTCTGGCCAACCGGTCCGAGATTCTGCCGCAGCGCTTTTGCGATGAGCTGCGCCGTCTGCGTTCCGACGTGGAGCCGGTGCCGTACGAGGTAGTGCTCCGCTGCTTGGAAGAGGAATACGGCCTGCGTCTGGGGGAGATGTTCGATGCGATCGACCCCAACCCGCTCGGTAGCGCATCGCTCGCGCAGGTGCACCGCGCTCGTCTGGTGACGGGCGAGGACGTGGCCGTCAAGGTGCAGCGCCCCGGTGCGCAGCAGGTTATGGCACAGGACATCGATATCATCCGCTCGGTGGTGCGCATCGTTTCCAAGTTCGTCAACACCGATCAATTCGTTGATCTGCACGGCGTAGTCGAGGAGTTGTGGACCTCGTTTCGCGAGGAGACCAACTTTTTGGCCGAGGCAAAAAACCTCAACGACTTCTACGAGTTCCATAAGAGCGTTCATGGCGTGACGTGCCCTAAATCCTATCTGGACCTGTGCACCGAGCACGTGGTGGTTATGGACTACGTCGACGGCATTTCGATCGCCGATCCTGAACGCTTGGTGGCCGAGGGCTATGACTTGGAAAAGATCGGTGCCGCAATCGTCGAGGACTACTCGACGCAGGTGCTCGACGACGGCTTTTTCCATGCCGACCCGCATGCGGGAAACATCATCCTCAAGGACGGCATCGTTTACTTTATCGACTTGGGCATGGTCGGACGCATGTCGAGCCACGACCGCGGTATCGTCAAGGATATGATTTTCGCCGTGGCCGAGGGTGACGTGCCCAAGCTCAAGGATTCGCTCATGCGCTTCGCCGTAACGCGCGGCGACTCGGCCGAGCTTGACCATTCGGCCTTTTTGTCCGATTTGGACTTTATCGTCGCCGACTTTGCGGGCCTTGACCTGAAGGATCTTGATATCGGCGAGTTTTTGACCTCGTTGTTAAACCTCGCGCGTAAGAATGATGTTGAGCTGCCGAGCGTGGTAACGATGTTCGCGCGCGGCATGGTGACGCTCGAGGGTTTGCTGACCGAGTATATGCCCAACGTCAACATGATCCAGATTATCCAGACGTACATCAAAAACGAGAAGAGCGCCTATGCGCGCGTGCGTGATATGGGACGCGATCTTGCCGCGAGCAGCTATCGCGCGGCAAAAGGCTCGCTTGAGGCAGCCGAGTATCTGGGCTTGGCTTCGCGTATGCTTACGCGCGGCCAGCTTAAGGTAAACACGCAGATCATGAGCAGCGATAAGGCGCTGCGACAGCTGGGTGGAATTATCGACCGCATGTCGATGGCGATTGTGATCGCCGGTCTGTTTATCGGTTCGTCGGTGGTGTACTACGCGCGCATCGAGCCGGTTGTGTTTGGTATCCCAGTCATTGGCTTTATGGGCTACGTGAGCGCGCTGGTGCTGGCGCTTATGCTGGGTCGCAATATCTGGCTCAACAGCCACGGCGGCAAGCACTAGAGGCTGCGACCGTCACCGCATTTTCCTATCGCAAACAATAGCTTTTACCTTGGGCTTCGCCTGCGTGCGAGGCCCTTTTGCGTGATAGCATGTTGACGGTTTTAATCGATGGCCTAGATGGTGGTGCGGAGACGCACGAATGCGCGGTTTTCCTGCGCGTTTGGGAGAATCGGGGTGCAAGTCCCCGGCTGTACCAGTAACCGTAATTCCTCTTGGCTCGGGATGTTCGCGTCGCAGATCGGACGGCGCGCCCGAGTCGTTAAGGTTAAGTCGGATCGCCTCCCATCTTGCATGCGGCTGCGGCGTATGCCGCCGGTGTGCATAGGGCTCTGGAGGGAAGGGGGACCCCGATGGGGGAACTCGAGCGCAACATGCGCGATGACGTGGGGCAGCTTCAAGGCAACGCTCCAAGTACAGACAGTAGGAGACAAATGGATATGTTTGAGGACGAGTGCCAGCGTGCCTCGCTTCGTCGCCGTGGCGTAATCGCGCGCGGCGTGGCAAAGCGCTGCCTGGTGGCATTCCTGGCCTTCGCGATGGCCTTTGGCACCACGCCGGCTCAGCTGTGGGCCGAGGGTGCCGAGGGCATTACCGACGCTGTGGCTCAGGCTACGACGTCAGGCGAGGGCGCAGCGCTTGCGGGCGGTACCGCTGAGCAGAGCGGCGCCGAGGTTTCGGATTCCGGGAGCGCGCCTGCAGCTAGTGCCGCCACTACAGAGGCAGCAACTGGCGACGAAGGCTCGGCGACGGGGGAGAGCCCTGCCACGAGCGAGCGGTCTTCGACGGCATCCGCTGGCCAAGCAGGATCTGCCGCCGCGGCTGCCGTCCAGACAGAGAACCCGACAGAAACTGGCGATGTCGTCAAGAAGCAAATCGAGGTCTCGTTCTCGATTATCGGCACCGATGCCGACGGCAAGGCTCAGACCTGGGTGGCGCCTACGCAGCTCAAGCTCGACGAGGGCGCGACGGCTGCGGATGCCTTCATTAAGCTGCAGGAGAAGACGGGCTTCAAGGCGAAGTACGAACCGAACACGGCATACGGTTTCTACCTCGAAAGCATCACATCCCCGAGCGATGGTCGCACGCTTGCCTACGATCCGACGACTTATGCCTTCTGGCAGCTGTTCGTCGACGGCGCGTCTTCCTCGGTTGGCGCGAGCAGCGTCAAGCTCACCCAGGGGCAGAAGATTGAGTTTGCCTATACGGCTGGTAGCTCGTCCCCTGTCGTTAAGGACCAGGTTGCCGCAAATGTGACCGTCATTGGTCGCGATGCCCAGGGCAAGACTCAGACTTGGGTCGATAATGCGCAGTATGTGGTGACGTCCGGTTCGAGCGCGCTTGATCTTACGAAGGTCGCACTCGAGGCGAACGACATTGACGCCGTTGCTGCGGGCTCCTTCATTCTGAGCCTTAAGTACAACGGTGTTGAGCTGGGTACGCCCCAAGATTATTCGACCTATTGGCAGCTGTTCATCAACGGCAAGTCGAGTGACTATACGGCGGACAATGTCACCATCCATGCCGGCGATACCGTCACGTGGTTCTACGGTGGCTGGGGCGACCAGTTGCCGTCCGATTCTGTCCATGCTTCTGTTCAGGTTCTCGGTAAGGACAAGGACGGCAAGCAGCAGGTTTGGGCTTCGACGGGTCAGACGAGTCTCAAGGCAGGCTCTACTGCCAAGGATCTCCTTGAGCAGACCGGCCTTACTCTCGATGCTGGCGAATCGTCTTGGGGCTGGTTCCTCAACGGCATTACTTCGCCGTTTGATGGTAAGTCCTATGGCTGGGATGCTGCGACCAAGAGCTATTGGCGCTTCTACGTAAATGGCAAGTTCGCCGACGTTGGCGCCGGTGCCTACAGGCTCCAGGAGGGTGACGCCGTCACCTTTATGTATGGTGCTGACGCCGATGCCCTCCCCGGTCAGGTGCTTGGATCCGCCGATGTTATCGGTCCCGATGTCAACGGGAACAATACGCGTTGGGGCACGGCAAGCAATGTTTCCCTGCCCGAGGGCTCTACGGCTCAGAACCTTATTGAGACGGTCCTGAAGGCCAAGGGCGTTACGTACAACGGCTCCCAGAGTGGTGAGTACTGGTTCCTCAATTCCATCAACTCGCCGTTCGATCACAAGCCGTATGCCTGGGATGCTGCGACCAATAAATATTGGCACCTGTATATCAACGGAGAGCCCTCCTTACTCTGCGCCAATCAGATTACGCTCAAGAGCGGCGATAAGGTTACGCTTGCCTATACCACCGACGATTCGGCCATGCCCGATCCCGACAAGATTGTCGTGGACCCGAGTGCGACGACTCCTAATTGGGATGCCGAGTGGGCCGGCTACGGCAACAGTGGCAACGGTTCGACCGTAACGGATGCCAAGACGCCTGCGCAGGCCGCCGGTCTTAAGTGGGCCTTCGATTGGAAGGCCGAGTCTGGCCAGCAGTATGCCAACTGCAGCGAGCCTGTCATCGCTAACGGCTTTGTGTACATCGCGACCGAGAACGAGCTCATTAAGATCGATTCGTCCACGGGCAAAAAGGTTGCCTCTGCGCCGCTTGCCTCTAAGGTGAGCTATACCTCTCGTCCGATCTATACCAATGGCCTTATCATTGTTCCGCTCAACGGCGGTGCGGTCCAGGCGATTACTGCAGACAAGCTGATCTGCAAGTGGCTGACGCCTGGTTTGACGGACTTGACGCAGAGCTCCTGCACCGTCGTTTCGGACGGCGAGTACGTCTATGTAGGCTCGGTCGATATTTCGTATGACGAGAATTACAACGCGACCTACGGCAACGGCTCCTTTATGCGCATTAAGATTGCCACGGGCGAAGTTTCTTGGCAGAACATTGACGCTTCCGAGGGTTATTACTGGACTGGTGCGGCTTTGACGGATAAGTATGCCATCGTTCCTACGAGCGCGGGCACGCTTAAGTGCATTGATAAGACGACGGGCGATGTCGTTTCGACCATGAAGCTCGGCGCTCTCGCGAACGCCGACTGTGTCGCCGATCCGTCCAATGGTTCCACCTTCTATCAGATGACGCACGATGGAAAGCTCCATGTGATTTCGCTTTCGGCGAAGGGCGTACTGAGCGAGCAGAAGACGGTCGACCTGGGTCTTACTAATAACATGAGCGCACCGGCGGTGGCTGGCGAAAACTTGATTGTCGGCGGACAGACGGCTACTGGCTCTGCTCTGGCTCTCTATAATCTGAAGACCGGTAAGACCACGATGGTCACCGCTGCTGACGGTAAAGAACTGCCGGCCGGATTTAACGGTATTGCTGCTACTCCGCTGGTGAGTGTTCAGGGTGGCAAGACCTATGTGTACTTCACCGTTAACAGCGCGGATAGCAAGGATTACGTCAACTACTCTGCTGGTGGTGGCGTGTATCGCTATACGCTCGGTGATGCAGAGGCGACGCAGATTTATGATGCGGCTGGCCATTACCAGCACTGTGACTCTCCGGTCATTGCCGATGCATCTGGCAACCTGTACTACATCAATGACTCGGGCACGCTGTTTAAACTTGGAGCTGTCGAGTCTTGGACGGTTGCCTTTAATTCCAACGGCGGGTCTGCTTGCGACACTAAGTTTGTTGCTACGGCCGACGGCAAGCTGGTCAAGCCGGCCGATCCGACGCGCGATGGCTACACTTTCGGCGGTTGGTATACCGATGAGTCTTGCACGCAGGCGTATGACTTCGGTACGCCGGTGACGGCCGACCTGACGTTGTATGCCAAGTGGACCAAGAATGCCGTTAACCCTGGCGGTAATGGCGGTTCTGGCACTAATGGTGGTAACGGTGGCGCTGGCAACGGTTCCGGTGCTGGCGCTGGCACTGGCACGGGTTCCGGCTCCGGCACGAAGGGCGGCGCTATTGCCCCGGGCCAGAAGCCGGTGACCAAGACGACGGTGTTGACCAAGACCGAGACCAAGGGCAACAAGTCCGACAAGAAGGACTCCGATAAGTCCGATAAGAAGGACGAGAAGAAGTCTGACAAGAAGGACGGCAAGTCCGACAAGAAGTCCGATTCCAAGTCCGATACGGGTGCTGCTTCCACGGCCACTGCTAAGAAGTCCTCTAGTGCTGCCGAGCGGGAGACTGACACCAATCCGCTCGCCATCGTTGGCGTTGCCGCCGGCGTCATCGGTCTCGCCGTCGTCGGCGTGTTCGTGTTCACCAAACGTCGGTAGGTGAGGGCTGTGTCCAATAAATCCAAGGACGCTGACCCCAAGCAACCAGATTCCTCGTTCATTCAGTTCGACGATTCAAAGCAGCAGGGCGCCGCTTCGGCGGCGTCCGCCCCTCGACGGAAGGCGCTTCTTGGCGTTCTGACTGCCGCGTGCGTTGCGCTGATTGTCATATCGCTGGGCTTCGTCCATCCTTCCGAGAGCGGCGCCTGGTCCATTGACTGGATCGTTCAGGCCGTGACGGGGGAGAGCGTCGTCGCCAAGAATGACAATGGGTCTGGCTCGACCGTCGCTTCAGGTAAGGTCGGTTCCAAGGATTCCAAGTCATCGAACGATACTAAAGACGAGGCCAAGGATTCGAACGAGTCCAAGTCCAAGGGCGATTCTGAGTCTTCAAGCAAGGAGTCGCATAAGGATTCGGATGACAAGAAGACCGAAGACAAGGGCGGCAAGAAGTCTGGAGAAAAGAGCGGCAATAAAAAGGCTGACGGTAATCAGTCGACTTCCCAGAACCCGACTTCGTCTGCGGGGACCAGCTCTAACTCTGGAGCCTCTTCTACGTCTGGCGGGTTCTCTGGTGGTAATGATAATGGCAACGCCTCAGCGGGCGATCAGGGCGCCTCTCAGGAGCCTAGCTACGTTACCGTGACGGTCTCGGTCACTTCGAGCGCCGTGGGCAATCCTGTCTCGTCTGGTGGTACCTTTACCTTTAACGAAGGCGCCACGGTCTACGACGCTCTGTGCGCGCTGGGCCTTTCCGTAAATGCTGAAAATTCGCCTCTTTACCATGGCGTTTACGTCAAGGCTATTGGTGGACTGGCTGAGAAAGAATACGGCGGCAGCAGTGGTTGGTGCTATTCCGTTAACGGTGTGCAGCCCATGACGGCCTGCAGCAACTACGTTCTCTCCAACGGCGACAACGTGGTTTGGTATTACGTGACGGGCTAGAGGCCTCGACATAACGCGCCAAACGGGCGGCTCGGACAGACATCCGAGCCGCCCGTTTTTTATGCGAATGGGGCACCGTTTCCCAATCGAGGCTCAACCGGAAAGTGTGTCCCAGCCTGAGACCGGATTCCGGAACGCACTTTCCGCTAGAGCGGTGTTGCGGAAACTGTGTCCCGCTCTGAGGCCCCAATCCGGGATGCGTTTTCGGAGCACCGCCCATGGGGAAAGCGCGTCCCATTTCGGCATCGTAGCCCGTCTCGTGCGCGTCTCTCTGCAAACAAAAAAACCGGTTGGAACGGGAATTCCAACCGGTTATACATTCAAGCAAATGGTGATCGACTACGACCGTGCGCCCTCGAGGAAGAAGCGGCGGCTGAAGTAGTTGTACCAGGTGACCAAGAACGTGGCGATGGCCTTCATGGCTTGGTAGCCGATGCTCAAAAACGTGACGCCCACAAACATGTACAGGTCGTTGAGGCCCAGACCGATCACCGACAGGATGGTGAAGATCGTGAACTCGCGCTTGCGGCTCATGCCCTCGCGATGGTCGAACACGTACTTCATGCTGAGCCAGTAGTTGACCACGACGGACGTGATAAACGAAACCGTGGTGCTCATCAAAAAGTCGAGGTGGAACAGCTCGACGAGCGCAATGAGCGTGCCCCAGTCGATGCCAAAGGAGATAAGACCCACGACAGCAAACTTGAGGAACTGCTTGGTATGAGGTTGTGCCAGCGCCTTGCGCACGTAATCACATCCAATGCGTTGATGAATCGAGCAGAGGATACTTTAGAGCTTTT